>JBFMFJ010000094.1:0-10489 GCA_040752235.1 Candidatus Zixiibacteriota bacterium
ATAAGACAAATGCCGAAGAGTATGAATCTCATTTATCTGCTCGGTATGCTTGACAGGCAGGCCGGTCATTATGAGTCTGCGGCCGAATGTTTCAGGGTAGTTCTGGACAACAGACCGCATCATTTGCCAGGCTATCTGGAACTTGCGGACGTTTACTCAAAAGTCGGCAGGGGCAATGATGCCTGCCGAGTGTTGTTGAGGGCAATCAAAATTGCGCCTGAACGCCCCGGTTTATATATAAGGCTGGCCGAGCAGTTGGAAATGAAAAAGGATTACTCCGGGGCGGCCCTGGTTCTCCGAAAGGGCGCCGATAATGCCGGACATGATACATGTCTGGATACATATGCCGGAATATTAAAGGTGCAATCACAACGAATGAGCAATTATGAAAATGCAAAAGCAGTCGGCTAAACTGGTCGTTGGTGTCCCGGTCCGAAATCAGCTTAATTTTGTCCGGGCATGTCTTGCGACTCTTGCGAAATGGAGGTTACCGGAGACGGAAATCATCATAGTAGATGATGCCAGTAACACACCTTGCCGCGATTTCCTGGAGGATTTCGCCGACCGGGAAGAGGGCGTTGCTCTTCTAAAGAATGACCGGCAACGCGGATTTCCTTATAACTGCAATGAAATAATATATAATAGCGCGTCAGAGACGATATGCCTTTTGAATTCCGATACACTGGTAACACCAAACTGGGATAAGTACGTGCTTGAAGTGATGGCGCTGGATGACAAAAATGGGCTGGCCGGCCCGTCGACTTCTTTTACACATACGCCGCAGTCCCTGGCCGGACTAAGGCAAATACGCATGAATCATGATGAACAAACCGTGGTTGATATTGCCGCCAGCGTGTACAAACAGTACAGAGACAAATATGAGCCGATGTCACAATTGGGGGGTTTTTGTTTATTCTTTAAGCGTAAAGTCATTAAGGATATAGGGTACTTCGATGAGCGTTTCGGCCTGGGCGGCGGAGAGGAGGATGATTTCGTTTTTCGGGCACGAAAGGCCGGCTATTCCGCAATCTGGGTTAAATATGCCTATGTACATCATTACGGCCATTGTTCATTTACGGAAGAACTCGGTTCCGCCAGTTCCGACCTGTGGGTGAAGAACAACATGATTTACAAAATGAAAAGACTGATGCCCGGAATGGGAGAAATTCGGCACTTGCCAAAAAAGCGGGAGAAACACGCGTCTCCGGTGTACTAATCGTACCATTTAATTGAAATATTGCAGGTTTATTCGATGGCATATAAAATTAGATTTCCGTTCACCGTTGCGGCAGGTCTTGAGCAGACCTGGCGGTTTGACAAATTATTGAAACAGGATAATGGCCGGGATTATTTCGATACAAACTATTCGATTATCCAAAATCATGAGCCGCTGGCCGCAATACTGAATTCACACCTGCAAAAAAATGATCTGATTCTGGAAGCGGGATGCGGTTCAGGGAGATGGCTTTATTATCTTTCAAAACAGGGATATCGCGCAGTCGGTCTTGATATCAGCGGCGAGATAATCAGTACCATCAAAAAACTCGATTCGAATGCCGTCGTCTGCGTCAGCAATGTGTTGACCTTGCCTTTCAGGGATAATGTTTTCGATGCCGTATTATCATCTTATGTCAGCGAGCATTTTCGAAATGGACCATCGATCGGTTTACGTGAAGCATATAGAGTATTAAAGCCTGGTGGAAAACTGTTTTTTGTGGTGCCTTTCAATAATGTCATACGCAAAACAGTATACAATCGCCTGCAGGATATGGCCTATTACTATCATCAGCCAAGAGACGAGAAATTATGTTTTTGCGAATATCGCTTTGACAGGAAGGAATGCGAAAAATATCTGAGACAAACGGGATTCACCGTCGAGTGTTGTTATCCTGACGAACTGACCAACGGCTGGAATAAAGGAATCGCCGTCGACTATCGCAATTTACGAAGTTACTGGCCGTTTTTGCCGAATCTTCACGATGATTTTCAATTGCCGGGGTGGGCGGAGTTTCTGACATCATTCCTTCAGAAAATAAATAAATGGAGCTGCTGCGGCGGTATAATTTGTGTGGCCGTCAAGAATCGGGGAGGAAAGTCATGAAATACTCCTGGCGCACCTGCCTGGGCCCCGAAGGACAGACAATTCCTGATCAGGTGAAAAGAGTTTTGCTGGTGTCGATCGAGTGCAATAATGATACATCTCGTACTCCCATGCTGGCTCCAGCCTATCTTGTCGCTGAAGCCCGCCGGGACCCGGTAGTCCGCGGCAATGTCGAATTTGAAATCAGGCAGTTCAGCATGTCCGAGCCGGCGGAAAAAATCCTTGAGGAGTTATTGCTTAAGCGATATGACATTGTCGGCTTCTCATGCTATGTATGGAATTATCATGTCTATGAGCATATAGTCCCTTTGATGAAGCGTCTTTCTCCGCAAACGATATTGGTTATGGGCGGCCCCCAATTGTATGGTACGGAACGGACCATTATGAATCAATTGAGTGATTTGGATGTCGTAGCCGGCAGAGCAGGCGAAACAGCCTTTGCGAAACTGGTGCGTTATGTTGTGGAGGGAAAACGGGACTGGTCGGACATAGGAGGAATAATATTTCGAAGCAATGGTACGATCGTCGATACATTAGATAAGCACGAATGGCGGAAATTCGATGACATCGCATCGCCCTATATCGAAGGCGTCATTCAGGGGCAGTTTCCAAATATGAATCTGCAGACCTATCGCGGCTGTCCTCACTCCTGTTCCTATTGTATCATGGGAAGCGATGTCGAGGTGTTTGATCCTCTTTCGATTGAAAGAGTCAGGCAGGATCTGGGAAAAATCAGCGGTCTGGGAGCGCATACCCTGGGATTTTTCGACGCAACCTTCAACCATCCTCCAAGCCGTTCGAGGGCTATCCTTGATGCGATTTCCGAGTTCGGACAATTCAAGACGGTCGGTGTCAGCCTTTATGTTCAGACTCTGGACGATGATCTGGCCCGAAATATGGCCAGGTTTCGGACCGAGGCGGGAATAGGTCTGCAGACCTGCCATCCGGAGGCACATCGCCTTATGCGGCGGCGGCTCGTCCTCGACAGGCTGATTTCCGGCGTTCAGATCATGAATAAATACGGTATGCAGTACTCCATTCAGATAATAGTCGGTCTGCCCGGAGACACTTATGAAAGCATCGCGCGGACACTGCTGTTTACGGTTGCGCTTGAGCCTCCTCTTATAGATTCATTCAGGCTGATGGTGCTGCCTGGGACAGATTACCGTAACCGCGCCGAGGAGCTTGGAATTGTCTATGAATCCCGTCCATATCACTATATCATAAGTCACTTCAGCATGAACCACGCCGAGATTAATCGTGCGGAGCGGATGGCCCAGACTCTGTCGATATTTTACAACTGCCGCGCGACACGCAAAGAGATTTTTGAGCAGGCCGAGAAAAACGGCGAGACGATAATCGATTTCTGCGATGCTCTCGGCGTCTATATCGAAAACTTCAGCCTGATTGACAGGGAAGAATTACGAAAAGGGGAAATAATAAGGTCCTATGACGATCAAACGCTGCAGCGGATTCTTAGTGACTTCATAAGATTCAGGACCAAGCTGGCTATAGAACTGGCTCTGGCCGAATCGCACCTGGATTAGGGACTTCTATTTATGTCGGGTAAAATTCAAAAACCTCAGAATTTTTCGAAAATCTCGGGCAAAAGCGACTTTACTGCACGAAGTATATATGTGCAGGGCGAAATAACCGACCAGATGTCACGTCAAGTGATTTCGGCCATGCTTAGATTCGAGACAAACGACCACAGCCGGGACATTCATATGTACATTGACAGTGCCGGGGGTGATGTTAAAGCCGGTCTGGCCATATATAACACCATGCAATATATTTCATCGGATATATCGACTATCTGTCTTTCAAAAGCATCCTCGATGGCGGCGTTGTTACTGGCCTCGGGAACACCCGGGAAACGCATCGCTGCAGTCGATGCCCGTATAAGAATTCATGAGCCGTGGCCAGGCAGGCATGACTCTCACTATGATAGGGGGGATAAAGCCATCATAGAGATGATGCATATTCAACACATTTTAAATGAGATTTTGCACCGTCACACCAGTCTTCCTTTGTCGGTAATTCAAACGCCCGATTTCAGAAATTGCAGCCTAAGTGCTGCTGAAGCCAGGGCCATCGGCCTTATCGACATTATCCGCCATTAGTAATCTGTCAATATTCGAAAATAGAGAAAACGCGATTTCCGCACACCCGCCAGTTAACCGGTCTCAAGGCGGGCAGCTTTTGGTGCAAGTTTTTGCTGTCTAAGGAGAAACGCTATAAACAAGAGTAAAGTATTGACAGAAAACCATCGAATAAACGACTGAAAACACTTTACTGTTGACATAAGTCGAAATTGGTCATAAATTTACATGGGTTCTGAGCACAACCCGGCCAAATTCAATCTGCGACTTTCTAACCTGCTGCCGGAGGTTACTTATGTGTAAGCGTTTTACCCTTTCAGTAATATTTTTAATTCTAGTTATGACCGTTTCGGTTGTGTCGGAAGAAAATTCAACCGGCAGAATTAATAATCATGTCTCGACGACGGTACAGCCGGCGTTGTCGATTCCCGACGGTGAGAACCGGCCGGCCGAAATCACGATTATCAATAAGCCGCCTCAATCGCTTGCTTTTGATGAGATTACATCCGCTTCACCAGGTCTGCAGATCGGCTCGACCACATTTGATAATCAAAGCAACGGCCGCATGAATCGTCAGGTGGATTGGCGAGGGACCAACTCCGTCCATTTCATCTGGACAAAGCAGACGAATCTATATTTGGGCGGTGACCGGGGGACCGGGTATGAAATATGGAATGCCGGGGCAGGAAATCTCATGTTTCCACCTCAGGGCTGTGATATTCATCCAAGATTAGGAGGAGGCTCAAATTACTCCGGCTATGTCAGCCTGGATGTCGATACCGAAGGGAAAGCTGTAATCTGCAATCACCATGATGAAGGCGATGGATATGATGTCACGGTGTGGTATGATTTTTTACCGGAATTTTGTTTCTTCTCTCCCTATAAAAAGAAGATTACCGATTCTGTTGTTCAATATTTTGCCGACGGACCTGAGGAAACAATTTTTATCTGGCCCAGTCATGAATATCAGGTCTGGGGCGGTGACACCGTCACCCATGTCGTGGCCCAGCAATACAACTATCCATATACCGAGCCGGAAGTGATTGCCTATTTCAGGCGTATTGGCAGTGATACTCTGGGCTATTGGGATTATCCGCCTCAGGTAATAGATACGATCAACTATAATTTTTCTCACTCAATTACCGCATCCAGATCGAGCGGCAAAGTGGCCATAACCTGGATGGCCGAGCTTCCCGAGATTCCGGGAGGCATTGAATCTGTGGTCAGGGACCGCGAGCGCCTGAATGATGTTTACTATATGCTTTCAAATGACATGGGTGAAACATGGTACACGAAAGCCAACGTCACTGCATCCGACTCATCACGATCCGGCTGGAGAGCGCATTGTGACATTACAAGCCTGCTTGATATGTACGACAATCTTCACATCATCTGGAATGCCCGGGAGTATTCACCATATCCATATCCCAACGGCAGTTTCCCGCACTTTTACGGAAGCCGCTTACTTCACTGGTCTGAGGAATATTCCGATCAAATCCGGACTATCAAGGACGCCAACTGGGATTTGCCTTCCGATGGCTGTTTCGGCGGCCAATGGAACGAAATGAGTATCGTAAAACCGCAGTTGTCGGAATGCAACGGCAAGTTATATGTCATCTTTGTGCAATTCAATGACATCTTCGGCGGGATATCAAATGACTGTTCCGAATTCAACTGGTCATTAAACCAGCCCTCCGGAACCGCCAATGGTGAAATATACCTGTCGATATCCGATAATGGCGGTCTCAGCTGGGATACCCCGCGAAATCTGACACAGTCACAGACGCCCATGTGCGATACCACCGGCGTCAATGATTGCGATTCCGATATGTGGCCGTCAATTTCCAGGTACGGCATGAATGCCTCAGGCGGAGATTACTCCGGGGCGGTGGTTGTCGATCCCTCGGGAAGTTATACCGGCGACTGGTATATGGACGTCATATATATAAATGACAAGATGGCCGGTTCATGTGTCAGCGATATGCAAATTTTCACGAACAACGCCGTCAAGTGGTTCCGCTTGCCGTGCATTGAACCGGAACAGGCACCACGGATAACAGTATATCCGGAGGAGATCGGCTACCCGACCCATACACCGCATGGACTCCAGCTCGATACTGCATTGACCCTTGAAAATAATGGCAATGCCGAATTGGTATATGGTATTACAGTGGAAGAGATTACCGGCCCGGAAGGCTGGCTGAACGTCTATGGATTTTCAGGAACGCTCGAGCCAGGAATTAGCGGTGTCATTGACGGCATTATTCAGTTGAACGACCTGGGAATCGTTAATTCGCCCGGTACTTCAGTCCTGCTGATCGGAAGGGTGATTATCAGCGGCAATGCCGCAGGTTTGCCTGACACGATTCCTGTTTCGATTATCGTCGATGACAATTTCCAGTACGAGGAAGAAATCGCCAATTCTGTTTATGATTTTTCCGACGTACAGGGAGGAAATAATTGGTACTATGGATATTGTGTGGATGTGTATGATTATTCCAATTTCATAGAAATGAACATGTACGGCATTAATGGCTGGTATGATTCAACCGGTTCACAGTATCCTCTCATATGGGATGACGGCGGCATACCGGGTCAGAATGAAATGATTGTCAGAAGATGGGAAAGCGACTATATTGGGGAAGTAGCCATCAGAGGGGAAGTCGGTAAGGATGTTGCCACGGAATATTGCGGCGACGGTGTCGATGCCTTTATATATTTAAATGACAGTCTTATCTGGTCACAGTCGATCAGTCCGGATGATTTCAGGGGTTTTGATTATGAATTAGCGGCCATGATTCAACTGGGAGACATTCTCGACTTTGTAGTGGATATGATCGGTGATAATTCCTGCGATCAGACTAAATTTACGGCCTCCATTATTACAAATGCCGTAATCGACAGCGATAATGACGGCATTACCAATGCCTCGGATAATTGTCCTTACACATACAATCCCGACCAGCTTGATGATGACCTGGACGGAATCGGAAATCAATGCGACAATTGTCCGGACGAATATAATCCTGATCAGGAGGACAGCGACAGCGATGGCACTGGAGATGCCTGTGATTATATTTGCGGCGATGCCAATAGCGATGGAAGCGCTGATATTAAGGATTTAGTATTCCTGTACTATTATCTTTATCATGACAGTACAGCACCGCCAAATCCTGAATCGGCGGATGTCGATGGTATCACGGGAGTCAACAATCATGATTTTGTCTATTTCTACGACTATTTGTTTAAAATGACGGTATTTCTTCAGTGCCCTCCTTATCCCGATACAATATTGCCGGTGACCAATGATACCCTTCTTATTAAGTACGCGGTTGTTGTACCAGGGCAGAGTAAGGCGCGCGTGGATCTTAGATATATATCGCCGGATCCAATCGGCGGAATTTCATACCCATTCCAATTTGACTGCGCGACTTCGGATCTTCTGCTTGATTCGGTCAGTTTCAAGGAATCCATGTTCGATACATTTTACTTTCATGAGGCGTACATAGACACGGCACTGTCTACTGCCTGGATTGGCGTATCCTTTAATAACTACGGCATTGAGACCGACAGCGGACTCATAGCTTCATTGTGGTTTAGCCTGAATCCTTCTGTGGACACGCAATTTATTAATATAGACACGGCCACCTTCCGACCCAGCAATGTAGTTGTCTTCTCGAAATACACCAATTCGGATATTCTTACTGCCATTATTCCGACAATTTATGATGACTCTTCATACTTTGTATGTGTGGACGGCGATGGTGATGGATTCGGCGATCAGGGGCATCCCGAAAATGATTGTCCGGCCGATAACTGTCCTGCTGCATTCAATCCTGATCAGGAAGATGCCGACCTGGACGGGGTGGGTGATTCCTGCGACAGTTGCACCGACACCGACGGTGACGGTTATGGTAATCCTGAATTTGCATTGAACAGCTGTGATGATGATAACTGCCCTCTGGCATTTAATCCCCTTCAGGAGGATCTTGATCTGGACGGAATCGGTGATTCCTGTGACAACTGTCTTACCATATCTAATCCCGGACAGGAGGATTCCGATGATGACGGCACCGGTGATGCATGTGAAACGTCTTCAAGCGGCTGGAATGCGATGGCTCAGGGAATACATGGCAGTATCTATTCGCTTACGACATATAATGGTGATGTCTATGCCGGAGGATGGTTCGACAGCGCCGGGCAGGTTTATTGCAGCGGCATAGCGAAATGGAACGGCTATGAATGGTCGTCACTGATGGCCGGTGTTTCCGGTGGTGTCTATGATATGGTTGAATACGGCGGGAAACTGGTTGTGGGCGGAGACTTTGATTCGTCCTTATTCGTACAAAGCGCGAATATCGCGGCATGGGACGGAAGTGAGTGGTCGGCATTTCCGGACGGAGCCGATAATCCTGTTTCCGCCTTGACCGTGTACAATGGTAATCTGATAGCGGCCGGAGACTTTAACCTTATTGGAAATATACCCTGTCAGCATATTGCTGCCTGGAATGGAACGCAGTGGTCGCCGCTGGGTTCTGGAATAAACGGGATGATATGCGATCTGGCCGTATATGATGGAAGCCTGATTGTCGGCGGAATGTTCGATACCGCGGGCGGAGTATATTGCCGCAGTGTCGCCGCCTGGAACGGCAGCGAATGGTCGCCTCTGGGATCGGGTATCGAAGGTCACTGGGGTACACATGATTCCTCGCTGGCGGTTTATAACGGTCTTTTAATTGCCGGCGGAGCTTTCGATACTGTCGGCGGCGTGGCCTGCCACAATATCGCCGCATGGGATGGCTCAACCTGGGCGCCTCTGGGTAACGGGATAAATTCTCTACCTTTTGATATGGTGGAATTCAATGGCCTGTTGGCGGTTGCCGGCGGTTCCTATCAAAATGGATTGAATCATTTTTATGGAGTGGGTTTCTGGAACGGCTTCGAATGGGGTGATTTCGGCACAGGTATTGAAGGCGTCGCCCTTGCCCTCACCGTATATGACAGCCTGTTAATTGCCGGCGGGCAAATATACTTGGCCGGCGGGAATTCGGTTCAAAATGTCGCCCAGTGGTTGCCATTTGTGGATGATCTGGATGGCGATGGATTATTGGATACGGCCGATAATTGTCAGGTTGCTTATAATCCAACACAGACAGATGGCGACAATGACGGATATGGCGACGCATGTGATCCGGTCACCATAAATTTCACGTCCAATATTCAGGCCGGCTCGACACCGCTTTTGGTGACTTTCACCGACCAGTCGCTTTCGAACGGATCGATTATAGAGCGAGTCTGGGATTTTGGCGACAGCGGCACCGATACCGCCCAAATTTCCCAGCATACCTATATTGCTGCCGGTGATTTCGATGTGACTCTCATCGCCTCTGATGGTATTAACGCCGACACGCTGATAAAGGAGAATTATATATCGACTTCTTCCTGCTGGGATAAAATCAGTATTTTGCAGAGCAGCAGCGATGAATCCCAGGCATCGGTCGTGAGAATTTCCAATGATTCACTGCTTCTGGTGTACCGGCATAACGGCTCTCTTTATTCCTTCCGATCGTTTGACGGCGGATTCACATGGGCTGATGCCGATATTATATCCGGGCAGGGCAATTGCCTTGTTCCATTCCTGTATAAGGCTTTTGATGGGACTATCTGGCTTGCATGGTGCGCCGACCCGCAGGGATACTATGACTTATATTACACGCGCAGCTATGACAACGGCCGGACATGGGAGCAGCCATATCGAAGAATCGAGACTCCCGAAAATTACAGCCAGTCCGTTTCCATCGTCGAGACGGAACCTGGGACCATACAAATATACTTCGATAACAGTTCCCGCATTACGAGCATCAATAACGGAAATACGTTTGGCGCCATTGAATATTTTTCATCCGATGATATATTCAACACCAGAGTCTGCAGAATTTCCAGCGGCCGATTGTGGCTGGTGGGATGGACCGGTACCCAGATAAAAGGCCGTTTTAGCGATGACCGAGGGGTATCATGGTCGGACACCCGGCTGATTGGTGCGGCCGGAGGAGGGCCCGATGATAACCCGATTATGTTTGAGGTCGGAGGCAATACTCTCTGGACGATTTGGCACGATAGCAACGGCGGCAATGAAGATCTCTTTTATTCGAAAAGTCTGGACAGCGGCAGTACCTGGTCTGAGCGCAAAGTTATTACTTGCGATCCCTCTCGCGATAGAATCGTATCGGCCTCGATATTTGAGATTAACGGTGTCCTGCGGGTTATTTATTCGAATAACAGAGGC
>JBFMFJ010000095.1:0-10469 GCA_040752235.1 Candidatus Zixiibacteriota bacterium
TTCTGCTCGGCGGTCTTAAGGGGCAGGATTTCGTGAAAATTTTGATAGTCATCGCCATACTGGCCGGGGTTATTCTGGCCCTCTTCGGCGATGCATCATGGTACAGTGACATTTTTAACGTATCGTAAGAATCTATGCGAACAACAGTGCCAGTCATAGTCGCCTTTCTTGCCGGGATAGCGATGGTGATCAGCTTCTTTTTCGCGCCCGAGCGAACGATACTGGGGCAGTTTCAAGAGAATCTTCTTCAGTGGGTGACGATTGTCGGGGGATTCACGCTTGTCCTCGGCGTGTTTTCGATTGTCCGTGTTAATGCGCGGGCGGTTTCGCGGCGGAACGATGGCTGGATCTATAAGCTGGCGACAGTGGTGTCGGTATTCGCGATGGCGCTGCCGTCAATGCTGCCGACATCTTCAAGCACAACATTCGGCAAAATATTTTACAGTATCGTTCCGGAAAGCTGGGCAAGCGCCTTCGGAACCAACCCCGGTTCCATATATGACTGGTTGTTCAACTATCTTGATTCCCCGATGATGGAGACGATGTTCGCGACGCTGGCCTTTTATATCGCTTCGGCGGCCTATCGTGCCTTCAGGGCGCGCTCGGCGGAAGCGACATTACTGCTTATTACGGCCTGTATTGTCATGCTGTGGCGGGTGCCGATGGGCGAAGCCTTCCTTCGTCTGTTCAGCGACAACATTCCCGAGTATATTAACGCATTCGTCATGAAAGGTTTTAACATGTCGGTGCAGCGCGGAATTATCATCGGGGCGGCGCTGGGAATGGCCTCAATGTCTCTGCGGATTATCCTGGGAATTGAGCGGACCTATATGGGGAAGGGATAAGATGAGTTTCTGGGAAAAAGTGGCGAATATCGATCGGCGCTGGATATATCTTCTGGTGGCTATAGCCGTGTTTTTCCCCATGATATTCATTATGCAATTCCCGGTGGAACTGACGCCGGAAGCACAGCAACTGTATAATGCCATTGATAATCTTCCCAACGGCAGCATCGTCATGCTGACCTTCGATTATTATCCGTCGACCATGGCCGAGACGAGGCCGATGTCGATTGCCGCTTTAAGGCATATGTTCTCCAAAGATATGAAAGTGGTGACACTTTCCAATATCCCCCTGGGCGGGCCGACTATCGCCGAGGATGTGACCAGGTCGATCGCGAAGGAATATGGCAAAGAGTATGGCATCGACTATGTCAATCTGGGTTACCGGGCCAATTATACGGCGGTGATGCATGGATTGGCCAGCTCGATCGAATCGATATTCAATGCCGATTTTACCGGGACGCCTCTAAAGGATTTGCCTTTGATGCAGAAAGTCAAGAATTATAATGATATCAGGTTTATTTTAGTGGTGTCGGATAATGCCACCATTGATTACTGGATTTCCATTGTCAATGCGCAATACGGTATACCTGTCGGAGGCGGAGTAACGGCAGTCAGCGCTCCTAAAATGTATGCCTTTGTTGAAGCGGGGCAATTGACGGGACTCCTCGGCGGAATGAAGGGCGCGGCGGAATATGAAAAGCTGGTGGGCATTAAAGGCACTGCCACGCGAGGAATGGATTCGCAGTCACTGGTTCATTTCCTGATAATTTTCCTGGTTATTGCCGGGAATGTCGCCTTCTTTGCATTGCGCGGCAGGGAGAAGGGCAGGGTCAATGGTTGAGAGTCTGACATTTTGGGATCATTTTGAGATATGGCTGAGAGCCTATCTGATCCTGTCGCTTTTTTCCTTTCTTTATAAGGATAACAGATTTTATAAGATGTCCGAGCATATTTTTGCGGGACTTTCGGCAGGGTATTATGTCGGGCTGATCTGGCAGACAGTCATTATCCAGCAGTTAATCAATCCGATGATCGACGAAGGCAAATATTTGCTGATTATTCCGGGGCTTTTGGGCGTCCTGATGTTTGCCCGTCTTATCCCCAAATGGTCATGGGTCAGCCGGGTGTCGCTGGCCTTTGTCATCGGGAATACGGCCGGCATTTACCTTATAAATGCGCTTCATGGCCTTATTTTCCCGCAGCTTTATGATACGATGGGTTCTCTGACGAAGGCCAAAGGTTTCTCGGGTGGTCTTCTGGCACTGGTGGTAATTATAGGCGTCATTTCGACATTAATTTATTTTTATTTTTCGAAGGAACATAAGGGCGTCCTGGGCGTGACGGCCCGGGTTGGTATCTGGTTTATCATGATTGCTTTCGGGGCGCATTTTGGGTATACCGTGATGGGGCGTATTTCGCTGTTGATAGGCCGGGCGGAATTTCTATTTTATGACTGGGGCGGGAGTCTCCGCCAATTATTTTAGTATCTTCCCTGACTAATATCATTTTATTGTCGTCATAACCAACTGATTCGTATATGGTTTATATGGATGGTCAGGATGTTGCCAGAATTGATTTGCCTTTTGTGTCTTTTTCTCCCTATATTAAGCCGATAACGTGAAATGAAAAAGAATCTAAAAATAATAATTCCGGTAGCGGGTGTCGGAACAAGATTACAGCCGCATACTTTTACCGTTCCCAAGCCGCTTATCAGCGTGGCCGGGCAGCCGATTCTGGCTCATATTATTCAGCCGCTTCTTGAATTGAAGCCGGAAGAAGTGATTTTCGTTATAGGTCATCTGGGGCATAAGATTGTCGATTACGTCAGATCGGCATATGATTTCAAAGCCAAATTCGTTGAGCAGTCGGAACTTCTCGGGCTGGGTTTTGCCGTCCACCTTGCGCTTCAGGACCTGTCCAATGGTCCAATTCTGGTAGTGCTGGGGGATACCATTGCCAAGACCGATTTTAAGGCATTTATAAATCACGGCGATAACGTCATCGGCCTGCAAAAGGTAGAGGATCCGCGCCGGTTCGGCGTCGCCGTTGTCGAAGATGAGCGGATAATCGCTCTGGAGGAAAAACCCCAAAAACCGCGTTCGGACCTGGCCGTAATAGGGCTTTATTACTTCCAGAAATCGGATGTTCTGAAAAAATATCTGGAAAAGGTAATTGCCCTTGGTAAAAAGACGGGCGGAGAGGTGCAGTTGACCGATGCCATGGAGTTTATGGCGAAAGACGGGCATGTTATAAAGCCGTTTCTGGTTGACGACTGGTATGACTGCGGAAAAAGAGAAACGCTTTTATCCACCAATAAAAGGCTCCTCAATGAATCGAGCGAGGTCAATAACCATCCGGGATCGATTATAATACCGCCGGTGCATATTGCGTCCTCGGCAATCCTTGAGGATTCAATCATCGGACCGTTCGTATCGATTGCGGAAGACGCCCAGATTTTTCGTTCGATAATCCGGGATTCCGTTATCTGTGATAAAGCGATAGTGGAAGACAGCCTTCTGGAATCATCCTTGATCGGAGAAGGGGCTAGAATCAAGGGTATATATAATCGTCTCAATGTCGGCGGCTCATCGGAAGTTGGATAATCCTGATCAGAATAAAGTGCAATAAGGAGGTTATAGATGTCGGCGGGTAATTTTCTGTTTACATCGGAATCAGTTACGGAGGGACATCCGGATAAGGTTTGTGACCAGATTTCAGACGCCATTCTGGATGATGTTATAAGGCAGGATAAAAACGGTCGTGTGGCCTGTGAGAGTTTTGTCTCGACCGGTCTGGTAATTGTCGGCGGTCAAATAACCACCAAAGCTTATGTCGATATTCATAACGTTGTGCAGGATGTAATCAGGGATATCGGTTACACGGTGCCGTCATACGGTTTTACTTATGATTCCTGCGCCATATTGAACGCCATCGGGCCGCAGTCGCCGGATATTGCCCAGGGTGTCGATACGGGCGGAGCGGGCGATCAGGGTTTGATGAGCGGATATGCCTGCCGTGAAACCGGGGAATTGATGCCGCTGCCGATAATGATGGCGCACAAACTGGCAAAAAGGCTGACCGAGGTGCGAAAAAGGAATATCCTTCCGTATCTCGGGCCGGACGGTAAAACCCAGGTGACTATCGAATATCGCGATCGTGTCCCTTTGAGAGTGGAGGCGGTTGTGGTATCGACCCAGCACACCGAGGAAATCCTGGACCCGACCGGGACCCATATTACGGAAGAGGCGCGCGACGAGATTATTCAAAGTGTGGTGGCGCCTATTATTCCGAAGGAAATGCTTGATAATAACACCAAGTACTATGTCAATCCGACCGGAAAGTTCGTGATCGGCGGCCCGAAATCCGATACCGGTATGACCGGACGAAAAATAATTGTCGATACCTATGGCGGGATGGCTTCCCATGGCGGCGGCGCTTTTTCGGGGAAAGATCCGACCAAGGTTGACAGGTCGGCATCATATATGGCTCGTTATATCGCCAAGAATATCGTCGGGGCCGGATTTGCCGATAAATGCACGCTCCAACTGGCCTATGCCATCGGCGTGGCGGAGCCGGTCTCGATAATGGTTTTTACCGATGATTCCAACAAGATCCCTGAAGATAGAATAGAGCAGCTGATCAGAAAGCATTTCGAGCTTAAGCCGCGCGGAATAATCGAATCGCTGAATCTGCTCCGGCCGATTTACAAAGGAACTGCTGCATACGGGCATTTCGGCTGGGATTATCCGCAGTATACCTGGGAAGCGCTCGACAAAATAAAAGACCTACAGAAGGATGCATGATAACATGGCTGCGAATAAATATGATATTACCGATATTAAGAAAGCCCCCAAAGGGAAACTCCGGATTGAATGGGCCGAGCAGAATATGCCGGTGCTGCGCCTGATTCGGACGCGTTTCGAAAAAGAGAAACCTCTGAAAGGTGTCAATCTTGCCTGTTGTCTGCATGTAACCACCGAGACGGCCAATCTGATGGTTACTTTGAAGGCAGGAGGTGCCAATGCCACGCTGTGTGCATCGAACCCGTTATCTACTCAGGATGATGTCGCGGCCTCACTGGTTAAGGATCATGGTATTTCTGTTTTTGCCAGATTCGACGAAGACAAGAAAACATATTATCGTCATATCAACCAGGCTTTGGAAGTGAAGCCGCACATCACTATGGATGACGGCGCTGATCTGGTATCGACACTTCATTCGGAGCGGAAAGAACTGCTCGAGGGAATAATCGGCGGGACCGAGGAAACCACGACAGGCGTGATCCGTCTCAAGGCGATGGCGGCCGACGGCGCTTTGAAATATCCTATTATCGCCGTTAATGATTCCAAGACCAAGCACTTCTTTGACAACCGGTATGGGACGGGCCAGTCGACGGTTGACGGAATTCTCCGCGCCACCAATGCTCTTATTGCCGGATCGACGGTGATCGTTGCCGGATATGGCTGGTGCGGCCGGGGTTTCGCCATGCGCGCCAGCGGCATGGGCGGCCATGTCATTGTCACGGAAGTCGATCCGACCAAGGCTATCGAGGCGGCGATGGATGGGTATCGGGTGATGCCGATGAGCGAAGCGGCGAAAATCGGAGATATTTTCGTGACGCTGACCGGAGATATCAATGTTGTCAGGATGGAGCATTTCAATAAAATGAAGGACGGCGCCATTGTCTGCAATTCCGGGCATTTCAATGTCGAAATCGACCTGGCCTCACTGGAAAAAGCCAAGGTGAAAAAGCGGACGGTTCGCGATTTTGTCGAGGAGTACACTCTCAAGAACGGCCGGCGGATAAATATTCTTGGTGAGGGACGGCTTATTAACCTGGCGGCGGCGGAGGGGCACCCGGCGATGGTAATGGATATGTCTTTTGCCAACCAGGCGCTGGCGGCTGAATATCTGATCGGCAGTGCTGCCAAACTTAAAAATCAGGTATATATCGTTCCGGAGAAAATCGATAATCAAATTGCCGCCCTGAAGCTGAAATCGATGGGCATCAAGATTGACAAGCTGACCCCGGAGCAGAAAAAGTATCTGGCCTCATGGGATATGGGGACTTAAGCGGCTGCTTGTTCTTTTATAAAGATGATAATTAAGTCAGGTCTGGCGGACCTGACTTTTTTATTGCTACATAAAGAAAAATAGCGACATTTTGAGTAGTGGCGTGTCTTTAAAACAGCAAGTTAAGCGGGAAGGGAAAGGCTTTGACGGGACCTGTTAGCGGCAGCAACGAGAGATTCAACGAGATATTTCACCGGCACAAGGATCAGGTATATGGTTTTGCCGTCCGAATGCTCGAGGACCGGGATATTGCCGGAGATATTACCCAGGAGGTTTTTTTGAGGCTATATAAGTCCATAGATGCAAATCCTGCTATTACCAACATGCGGAGCTGGCTGTTTATTTTGACCCGAAATTTATGTCTGAACAAAATCAGGGATTCCAAAAGAGTAGTCAGTCTGGATACTATGGACGTGGAAAATCTGTCGGGAGCCGAAACCGAGGACTCGAACAGGGCCATTTTAAGGAAGGCCATGCTGTGCCTTGAGACAAGATACAGGGAAGTCCTGATCTTGAAGGAGTACCAGGGATTCTCATATAGTGAAATAGGCGAAATTCTGGGCTTGACGGTTCCCGCAGTAAGATCGCTGTTATATAAGGCACGAATGATGCTGAGAGAAAAATTCGAGCAATTATCGATATAGAGGTGATTACAATGAATTGCGAATATTTCAGGGAGTTGATGTCGGCCCGGCTTGACGGAGAATTGAGCACTGATGAGGAGCGGCAACTGGCGGAGCATCTGGCCGGTTGTCCGTCATGCCGCGAAACAGCCGATCAACTGACCGAACTCAAAGATTCTCTCGGATCGGATACGCCGGAAAAAATGCCGATCGGTTTGGAGAAAGCCATATTTGAAAAGACGGTGCAGAAGCCAGCAAGGAAATCATCGTTACGGGAATTCATTGGCGGGTACTATCGCGTTCCCAGGGGGCTGGCCTGGGCGGTTCTTGTTCTTTTTATTCTGCTGGCAGTGAATTCTTTCAGAGGCATTAGCACGCCTGTCGTAGAGGAGAAGGTTGTGATTGAATCATCAGAGCAAGTCGCCGCCATACAGAAAGTGACATTATCACAGGATGATAAAGTCATGAGCAAAACATTAACGACCAATAAGGGAAATATTTAGGGAGGGCGGTAAGGTGCCGAATAAAATATTCCTTTTGCTGATCATAATAATCCTGGCGAGCGCTATAAGCGCGGCCGAGGTGACTCAGTTTAATATAAAAGTATCGCTGATGGATGAGGCAGGCAAGTCGGTTCGGGGGGCGGGCTCGATTATGGCCGAAGAGGGTGCCTATGGCCGGATAAATATTGCCTTCTATGATGATCAAGACAACTTCAAGATTAATGCCGTCGGCACCGTCCAGAAACCTGCCAGGATGCTTGAATCTGGCAAAGAAGAGACATATTTCACCGGGGAATTGGATGCTGTCATAGATCTGTACCTTACACCCGCAATCATGGAAGACGGGAAGATCAGATTGTCGGGATATGCCACAAAAATGACGAGCAGCCCCAAGGTCGGACCTGACTATTTCAGGTATGATGAAGAAGGCATGGATTTTGTCGTCCCCAATGGGGGGGAGCATGAAGTCAGACTAAAACTCGGCGATTTGGAGACTACTGCCATATTAAGAATCGCCGCGTACAGTATCGGTGATTTGAAACCTGCAAAAGAAGTCGAGCGCAAGCTGGTTTTCAACACCGAGTACAAGCTAATAAATTATGATGCCAACACTGTTGAGCTGCAAGGCCGCGGCTGTACTCTGACATTTTCCGGCAAAAATCGGAATGAAAGCGGCAAATGCGCTTATGAAAAAGTATTCATGATGCCGGACGGCGATTCGCTGCTCTACTCGGTTGAATGCGCTATCAGGAATCCCCAATGGAATGATGACGGTTCGGCCTCGTTTGATTTTGAAGTGGGGCGAATATATGCCACCAATCCGGTCAGAACCGGCCCAAACGCCGAGAAACTGGAGGCGGATGAGGGGGTCCTCACGTCATTTCGCAAGAGATTGACAGTACTCCCCGGGGAACGAACGGAGATAGAAGTTCCTCCCGATAAGGACAGCCCGCTGCCGTTCAAAGCCGGTGACTTTATCGCCCTGAGCAATCCGGAGCAATTTATTCCGCTTGATGCAACGCCCGAATTGATCAATTCGGTGCCGCCGGTTTACCCGCAAGATGCAAAGAAGAAAAATATCGGGGGAAAGGTGATGATTTCGGCGTTCATCGGGACCGACGGCATGGTCAAGAACGCGCGTGTCATCGAATGCACAAGGCCGGGGAACGGATTTGAAGAGGCTGCTCTGGAGGCGGCATATAAAAGCATATATAAGCCGGGAATGTCCGGCATGAAACCAACGGCGGTATGGATTACGTACACCGTCGAATTTAAAATGGATTAGAATATCGGCAGCATATTCAAAAATCCGCGATTCGTTCAAAACTCAATGACGATGCACAATCGCAAAACTGTATGGAGGAAATTGTGAGAGTGAAGGCGTTAGTATTAATTATGTTGTTCGTGCCTCTAATGGTGACGGCGCAAACAGAGGGAAAATATCCGTCTCCGGATGAATTCATAAAGGTGGATTCAATGCCGCAGATGATCGAAAATGTCCCGCCGATTTATCCGGCAGCCGAGAAAGAAGCAAGGGTGGAAGGTATCGTGGTAATTAAAGCCCTGGTCGGAAAAGACGGTTCGGTGGTAAAGGCGATGGTGGCGCAATCATCGCATAACGATGCTCTCGACAAGTCTGCGGTTGAGGCGGCTCTTAAAAATAAGTTCAAGCCGGCCAAGCTTGAAAACAAACCGGTGGCGGTCTGGGTATCTTACAAAGTTGTTTTCGACCTTGGTGACATAACCGACGAAAAGTCCTGAGAGACCTCAGTAAATCCATTATATATTGGTTATCAAACGGCAGGCTGACAGTCTGCCGTTTATTTTTTTGTCCTGAAGAGGATAATTAATCCCAGCAGAAAGAATATTCCGTTAATAAGCCAGGCGGCGAGGTCGGGTGAGAGTTTTTCGTTATAGCCGAATGATTGGGTCACCTTGAAGGCCACGAAATAGAGGAGGGCTATCCCGGCCCCCTGGGCAAAAGAAACGGCGATACCGCCGCGCCTGGGGTTGGATGCAATCGGGACGCAGATTAAAATGACTATGAATGATGACAGAGGATATGATAGTTTCAATTTCAGATCGACCAGTTCGCGCATGTATGGCCCGCCGGTTCTTTTCATGGTATTGATATAATGCTCCAGGTCAAAGTAGCCCATATCCTCCGGTTTGCCCAGCGGGACCTCAAAATCGGATGGGAGCTCTCTGATATAAGCCACGGACAGTGATTCAAAAGGGACGAACTGTTCGTAGTCACCGGTGAAGATTCTGCTGACGCCATTATAAAGCATCCAGTTTTTCTCGGTGTAGCGTATTTTCTGGGCGGTTATCAGTTCGACCAGTTTATTTTCATTCGAACGGTACAACTTGACATCACTGCCTTCCATTTTGGCGATGTTATAGGCATTAATTGTGTAAAACAGATCCTTGCTTACCTGCCGGTAAATATTGGTCGTGGTCAGCCGTTTTTTCTCCGGCTGCCTGTCGATAGTGAATTCCTTTATTTCGACTCGCCGTTTGTTGGCCTCCGGGAAGAGAATTTCATTATAGTAGATATGACCGACACTCAGCAGGAAGCAGAAAATCAGCAGCGGTGCGGAGATCCGATATAGCGAAATGCCGCTGGCCTTCATTGCCAGGATTTCATTGCGACGGGCGAGAATCCCGATCGAAATAAGCGCCGCCAGAAGAACAAAAACGGGAAGGAAGGTTTTTATCACCCATCCCGCAAAATAGAGATAATAAGTCAGTATCTCGGTCAGCGGGACTTTATGATCAATAAAATGCCGCAATTCCTCGATCATATTGATTACAACGATAAGGATGCCAATACCGACGGTGACGGTAATCAATGCCATCAGAAAATAGCGGAGGAGATATCTGTCGATTACCTTAATCATTTTATTTCCTGAAGAAAGATAACAGCGGTTTTTCGGTTATGACCTTGACAAGCAGGTACAATCCGGCCGCACCGGTCAGGATGTCGGCTCCCCACATGGCGACAAAAGGGGAGACTATGCCCCGGTCGGATAAATCCTCACCCCCGATCAAAAACGCCCAGAAAACCGTAAAAATGACAATTGAAATTGTTACCGCTATCCCCATTCCGCCGCGGCGTGTCAAAATTGCCAGAGGGGCACCGATAAGGACAAAGGCAAATGACGCCGCCGGAATCGAATATTTCTTATAGATCTCGATCTTGTACTTATTGATCTGCATCTTTTGATCTCTGATCTGATCCGAATCACGTCTGATTTTCTGCGATATCGTTTTCAGATCTCCGCGCATAAAGGCGAGAGCGCTCGAATCGGTTCTGGTTGTATCGGGAGGATAGTTGAGGCTGTCGGAGAAAAGGAAATCAAGTTTGACCGCAATCGTTTTGTCGATTTTTTGATAAAAAGGGGCAATGGCGGTCTGGGCATTTT
>JBFMFJ010000096.1:0-10441 GCA_040752235.1 Candidatus Zixiibacteriota bacterium
GATAGCGGAAGTTCCCGCTCAGGTCATACTTCTTCTCGGTCAGAATTGTTCTCAGGCGCATATCGAGTTGCGAGCTGCCGTCATACACAGCTTCATCACCCATCTTGTCTTCACCGAACGAACTCAGTATAAAATCCCCGCTGAGGGCGGTCTTTTCGAATGATTTCGAAAAACTGACATTGATACCGAATAAATCGCCCGGGTCATAACTGCCCTCGCCTTCGTAAGGGTCATATGAACCGTTGAACTGATACATCATTCCGATCCCCCAGCGGGTATCGCCAAGAATCGCGGCCCCGCCGATCAGGGCATTGAAACCGAATCCTTCACCATAACGCCGTATCGGGAATGACAGGTAATCCGCCGATAGGATTTCGATCACGGCGCGATCGGTGGTCGGTTCCAGCTTCTTCGTGCCGACTGGAAGATTGATCCCGCCACTGAACAGAACCCGGTCTTCAGCCATCGACTTATTCACCTGGATTCGAAAATCACTGAAACCGGACAATGTCGTGTCGGAGTCGATTACCGACAGCTTGTTCGATGCATTGGCCATATAGAACTGCGCTTCGAAATTGTCCCTTAGGGGAACGAACCCGGTCACAGGTACGGCCAGTTGATTGACAGTCGTTTCACCGTCACCGGCATCGACTTTCCAATGACTGTATATCATCCGGACACTTCCGGCTCCCGGCTGGTCATAGATGATCTGCCCGTATAACTGGGGGGCGGCCATAATCGCCAGCACAAACGGCAATATATAAATATATATTTTACTGCGCATCGAGGTCCCCCCTTATTATGACAATGACGCCCTCATCGAGCAGCACCGGCGGCCTGAAAGGAATGTATCCGAAACGGTCAAAGTCGATGTAGTTTTGAATGAAGCCGCTGTTGATAATGTTCGATACCTGCGCTGCATCAAGACCGGTCACTTCGAGCGCCTTTTCGCTGGCTTCTGTCACCGATGATTCGAAACCCTCGAATGAATCCGGCCCGCCCGGAGCCATGGCCTGGAGTTTTCCCGCCGCCTGTGTGAAATTCTTGTCCTGGCCGGCGGCCGTCTGGAATTCCTGCCTGGCAGCGTCCGGCATCCCGCGGCTCTGGTAATCGAGTCCGCGGCAATATGCCATGAATGCCAGGAATGACTCGGTCGGCACTTCCTCTATGGCATCCCGCTCTTCCTTCGTCAAATTGATGCCGAGACTGTCGATGATTTTGAAGACGAAATCCTTCTGCACCGCAAAGAAATTCTGTACCTTTCCTTCAGTCGGCGCAGTCATCTCAGTGGCGCTGTCAACCGTATTGACAATGGCGCCGTCGAGCCTGATGCCACCCTCGCCTATGTCCAGTACCGATCCGGTCACGACATTCCTGCTACCCAGAAGACGGCCCATCCTGGGTGATGTCGCGGGGTTGGCATACTGCGATGAACTCAGTTTCAGTTCATTCAGTATGGCATCGAGCTTCATCCGATCGACTACTTTCAGTGAAGACACCTTCGACAGATCGCCCGCCGTGAACTCGGCCAGCCCTTTGGCGATCGGCGCCAGTTCCGGCGAGAGATGCGAACCGTCGAAATCGACCACCGCGATACTGTTGTCGGGAATCGAGGCGACATCGATGGCATTCTCGTCGGCAATTGTTTTCCGGGCATCTTCCTTCATCTTCAGCGCGATCAATCGATTCAGATATGACCGGAGCATCTGACCGGTCTTTTTGTCGGATTCCATATTCAGTGATGATGAATATGCGCCGATCGCCTGGTCGTACTGCTTGCGCTGTTCGAATATCAATCCCATATAAAGATTGGAGCGTGCATCAGGCTGAATATTATTGGCCTGTTTGAGTGCATCCTCGGCCTTGAGCAGGTCGCCCTTCTTGTAGTATGCCACTCCCAGTTCCCGCCAAGCCTCATAACTGCCGGGATTTTTTTGTATATCCCGGTATAATATATCGACCGCTTCATCATACCGGCCCTCATCGGCGCTTTTCCGCCCCTGCATGTACAGCGACTGGGTGCATCCCGAGGCCAGTAATAGAAGCAGTACCAAAAGTATTTTTATCATTGCATCTCCCCTCGGTCCATTGATCCTTTAGCCGATCAGCGGGCGGTAAATTTCCATTTTACGCTTTGCTTCCGTGAAGGTGTTGTCGGCATCATACGCCAGTTTGAAATACTCGTATGCCTTCTTGTAATCGTATTGATCCATGTAATCCAGTCCCTGCGCATAGAGCTTGGCGGCATCCATCGATTCGGTATTGCTTTCCTTGAGAATAAGCTTGGTTTCATCGGTTAGCATGATATTCAGTTTCTCAGCCAGCTCGTTGACCAGTTCTTTCTCGAGTGCCACATAATCCGGCTTGCCTTCCTTGTCGACCGACGCGATAATCTCCGAGGTTTCGGTTTTCACCACTCTTACGATCATCCGTGTGCTCTTGGCGCTCAATTGGGTAATGCTGCCGAAAACCATCAACTGCGCCCCGAGCATTTTGCCGACGCGCGCCGCCGTAGCTTTATCAATCTTGCCCGATTCCGACAGTTCCAGTTCTTTCAGGACATAATCGATCTTATCACGTTCGACTACCTTCAATGAGCTTATCTGCGAAAAATCATGCTGGAAAAAGTCGGCCAGACCCTTGGCTAGAAAGCCCAGTTCTTCCTGGAATTTGCCGACCGAATAGTTGTCGAATTCCATGATGGCAATCGTCTTGATGGCCGGGTCGGTTTCTTCCTCGCATACCAGTTTACCCTTGGCCTGGGTCAGTTTGTACCACTGATCACGCAGTTCCGACGGCCAG
The DNA here is from genome assembly GCA_040752235.1 of Candidatus Zixiibacteriota bacterium. Lineage (GTDB taxonomy): Bacteria > Zixibacteria > MSB-5A5 > GN15 > PGXB01 > PGXB01. The sequence continues at coordinate 2,803 of JBFMFJ010000096.1, forward strand.
ATTTCCCGCGGGAAAATTATCAGGCAGGGATCAATGGTGGCGATTTTGGTCAGGAATTCATACGCCTTCCTCTGGTACTCCAGCCCTTTGGCGTAAGTGATAATACTCATCACTTCATAAATCGCAATCGAATCTTTACCGGTCAGGTTATCCTGCTGAATAAGCGCATTGGTAATAGCCAGCCCCTTGTCGAATTCAAGGTTGCTGTACAAATCGATTGCTTCGGCCAGTTTGGTCGCAACATCTCCCCCCTCCTGTGCCGACACCATATTTGCCTGTCCCAGAGACAGGAAAAACATTAGTGCGATACACAGGACTCCGGAGGTTTTCATTAACGTACGCATGGCAACTCCCTGGATTGAATATTAATAATTACAATTCAATATTATCTATTCAAAAAAACAGACTATTCTTCGGCATTGAAAAAGACCCGGTGCGATCCCTCGATCTCGACATTAACCGTGTCCGTAAAGCTGAGCATTTTCCCGCCCTGCTCGACATTTATTTTGAAAATATGCCGTCCGTTGCTCAGAGTGAAGGTGAATGGTGTCTGCTGCTGCTGAAGCTTTCCATCAATATATATTTCGCCGCCTCGCGGGCGCGAGCCGACCGCCACTTTTCCGTTACCCGTGACCGGCTTCGGCCCCGGCTTTGGTTCCGGTTCCTGTACCTGGGCAATCTCGAAAGTATAACGCCGAGGGAGCGTTTCTCCCGGTGATAAATATATCGTATCATGCAATATTTTGTATATCGCATTTTTATTCTCGACACGGATATAGTGCATCCCGGTGTCGGTTGTCAGCGATGTTTCCGCCATTGCGGCTCCGATCAGATTCTCGTCGAAATAAAAATCCCCCGATGGTGCAATCGTCAGCGCCAGGATGCCGACTGCCGCAATTGTTTGTCCGCCCGGCAATGCCGATGTATCACTGTTGCTTTGCTCTGTCACCGGTGTTGTCTCCTCCGATACTGTTTCGGTTGTCTTTTCACCGGAAGGGAAAAATAAATACAATCCTGCGATGACTAATATAATTACGGCGGCCGCGGCGATAATCAATGGCATCATCTTCGATTTTTTCGCCGGTTCATGAGTTGTCTTCGGCGCTGCTGCCACGGTTTCTTTTATCGCTATCGGCTTCGGGCTTTCACTCCGTCCGCATAACGGCGACAGCGCTTCGATCACCTCGCTCGCCGACTGGAAACGCTCCTCGGGCTGGATGCGCAGTGATTTCATGATAATACCGGCCAGTTCTTTGGGGATATCCGGATTCACTTTGGCCGGATTGACGGGCTCGCCCGCCAGTTTGGCATCACGCAGAATAAACTGGTTATCGCTCTTGAACGGAAGCTCGCCGGTCAGCATATGATACAAAGTCGTACCGACCGCATATATATCGACCAGCGCATAATCGATATTCTCCGCCCCGCTGAACTGCTCCGGTGACATATAGGCCGGGGTTCCGGCCGCGGTGCCGGCGATAGTCAGATTCGGGTCGGTCTTCCCTTTGGCGATACCGAAATCGATAACCTTCACATGACCGTCTTTGTCGATCATGACATTACTCGGCTTGATATCGCGGTGGGAAATGTCCTTCTCATGCGCCGCTTTGAGCACTTCCAGCACGCGCGTCATAATCCAGCAGGCGCGCTCCACCGGAATTTTCCCCTCTCTTTCAAGAATCTGCTCGAGCGACTCGCCGTCGATATAATCCATGGCGATTACGAAATCATCGCCGTGATTGAAGAAATGCTTGATGCGGCCGATATTGGGGTTGGCATCAAGAAGCGCCAGTTTGTCGGCCTCCTGCCGGAACCGTTCCGCCATACGCGGATTGGTGAGCACTTTTAGGACCACCTTAAGGTTCGGAACATCCTGGTGCACAGCAAGATAGACCCGCGCCATACCGCCCGCGCCGATCCTTTTCAGTATCTTATAGCTGCCGATAAATTGCTGTTCTTCCATACAGGCTAAAAATATACTAATTTGTAAAAAGCTCTGCAAGAAAAACTATTGTAAGTCGAAGTAATAGAATTTCTTAAATATTTATACACCCAGCCGGCAATTTGGAATCCGATATTTTTTGGGGAAACTCACCCCGCATAATTTTGTGTAGGGGCGACCCTTGTTGAAAATCCCGAACAAAGTGAGGGGCGGTCGCCCTTTTTGATCAGGAACGGGCGGGGGCCCTTCATTTCATTCAGGATTTTAAACAAGCCCCGCCCCTACGTTCAATTTCATCTGTGCCCCACCCCTTGGGGTGGGATTCTTTATTTTTCGGGCGGTAGACGTCCTTGTCTGCCTCTTTCTTGGTCAAACCAATTGTCTAATCATGCAAATCCACAGCAAGCTGTGAGCCACCCTGGCCGCTACTCTATTTTATCCCTTTTCTCAAGATTATGCCTGGCGCATAAGAGCTGAATATTTTCAGGAACTAGAGAAGAACCACCCTTAGAATATGGTATTACGTGGTCAAAATGAAGATTATCTTTGCTTCCACATTTTGTACATCTACCTTTATCTCGTTTCCAAACAGCTAGTTTGACCGATGATGGTATTAGTCTATTATGATCTAAATCTATCTGTCCTTCATTATTGATAGCGGTTTCATCATTTAATGTAAGTCTAAATTTGAATACATTTCTCATGGTAGCATTATCTATCCATGCATCAACCAGCCTAAATACACCTACAAATACCCATATCCCTGATCGTATTTTTTCATAGACTCTAACCAGTTCAGCCTTTGTTTTTCCATTTACAAAGTCCCTGGCTGCCTCATAAAATAAGCCATTCTGTGTAAGAGTTCCGTTTGAATTATATTTAGGCTGATTTGCAGTCTTTGGATCTGGACCATCTTTTACTTTCGAAATATCGTGACCTTCATAAATAAGTGTCTTCCCATTATCCTCGATTCTATCTGCATAGGGAGCACCAACTCTAATGCTCATTAAAATTACACTTATATTACCATTTATGTGAAAGTTCATTCCCCGCTGCAGGTTTACTTTCTCAAAAACACACATATCCAAATATGAGATAATATCACCTGGCGCAAACATACTTTTGCCTTACCAAAGTTGTAATATCCCGTCCTGCCATGTCCTGCGACCGGCGTAAGGTGGGCGTGTGACATGGCAGAAATAAAATCAACATTCACGTTCTGCCATGTCTTGATCGAGATTTATCGAGATTGTGACATGGCAGATACAATATCAATCCTACCTCTTATACCCGATATCACGCAGAAATTTATGCCGCGCTTTTTTGTGCTCGGCGGTCTCGATCCCGGCCGGCATATGCCCGTCGATAACACCCATCACGCCGCGCCCCAGCTCCGTCTCGGCCACGATAATCTGCACCGGATTGGCGGTGGCACAAAATATCCGGCAGACTTCCGGGACGGATTTAATCCTTGGAAGGAAATTAATCGGGAAAGCATTGCGCATGAAAATTATAAAAGTGTGTCCGCAGGCGATATCGAAAGCGGTTTTCTCCGCCAGTTCGATCAAATCCTCACTGTTGCCGTCGGAACGAATCAGGCACTCCTGCGAGGCCTCGCAAAATGCGATACCGAACTCGACCGAGGTCGATGAGGTCACCATCGCTTCATACAAATCCTCGACCGACTTGATAAAATGCGTCATCCCGAAAATCATATTAAGATCGGGCGCCATTTTGATATCGATTACCTTGGTCTTCATATCTCCTCCACTGAAATTCTCTCTTCGAATAATGCATCATCCAAACCGGAATTAATAACCGGGTTGGTGTATGTCTCTTCGGATTGGAAATATACGCCGATAAAGAATGCCGCCTTCCCCCGGCCCTGCAATTCGAAGTGATCGGGAATCCAGATATCCGTATTATAGGGCTTGTAATGAATGGTCATATTCAGTTCCTTCAATTTGAACATCAGCTTATTGGTCAGATGAGCCGGACTGAAATCGACTTTTACCAGATTGAATCCGGCCGTATCGACATAGTAAAGGCAGTTGATAAGGGTGTCATTATCCTCGCGGGCGTCGGCGCGGAGCATATAGCAAATATAACCATCAACCTTTTCTTTTGTCATCCCCTTGTAGCTGACATCATACATCCCCGTATAAAGCATCTGCAGCGGAATGGTCAGGTCATAAGTAAAATCGCGCCCGCCCCGCTTGGCCCGCTCCTCCTGCTTTTTATCAACTTCCGCGACCAGTGCTTCGCGATCCTGCCTTACTCCGTCGAGATACAAGGCAATGTACTTTTGATGGATATGAAAAGTATCATCTATTTTTTTCACATAGATTTTTTTGTCATATCTTTTTTCTTCAGTGATATTACCTTCCTTATCGGTTCTTCTCTCATAGAAGATGGCATCGAATGTCATATCACTGACCGCATCGAGCTGTCTTTGCCGCGCCGCCAGCACCGAATCGATCAGTGAACCGACCGTCATCTTTTCCTCGGCTTGCGCGCCGCCTGAGAATCCCAGAAGCACAATAATTAATAAAAGCACTTTTCTCATTTAACGGCCCCCATGATGATTTCCACCTGTTTGATTTTATCGCCGCGGACAATCTGGTCGACCACATTCATCCCGTTGGTCACCTGCCCGAAGATAGTATAACGCGCATCGAGATGCGGCTGAGGCATCAGTGTGATAAAAAACTGCGAACCGCCGGTATCTTTTCCTGAGTGCGCTATACCGACCATACCGCGCTTAAAAGTTATATCACTGTATTCACACCTGATGGTATATCCCGGTCCGCCGAAGCCATCACCATGCGAATCGCCGCCCTGAATAACAAATCCGGGAACCACCCGGTGAAATATCAGGCCGTCATAAAATCCCTGCTGCGCCAGGTTGATGAAATTATAGACCGTCAATGGCGCGACATCGAAATAAAGTTCCATCTCTATCTCGCCGCGCTCTGTAATAATTTTCACCCTGGGATTGGTCCGGTATTTCTCCAGTAGTGACTTTATCTTTCTTTCGCCGATCAGACTCTTCGGAAAGGCCGCATATGCGGTTTTATCCTGCTCCAATTTTTCTTTATATACACTCGCCGCCTGGTGACTGACAACATCGTTCTTGTCAAGCAGGGCATGATACAAAATATCCTCGGCCAGTGAATCCGGTTCCTCTCCAAGGAAATTGGCGACCGCATCGACAATACTCCGTTTGACATCAACATCAGCCTTCTCGCGCATGTTCATGATCGAGCCCAGCCGCCCCAGGTATTGGTGCAGTCTCAGTTGCCCGATTTTGTCTATGGCAATGGCCCGCACCACCGGGTCTTTATCATCCAGCGCCGTTTTTATATAATAATCGACATTGCCCGAATCGACCTCGCAGAGAACATTGAAAGCTGCCATGCGAACTGTCGCCACGCTGTCATTGAGCAGAGAAACCAGCCTCGGTTCAACCGATTGTCCGCCAATCCGTCCCAGCGCATCGGCAATTCGTGCCTTGAGATAAACATCATCAAGGTCAATCAGGCTGTCAATAAGCTGTATGGTCGCTTCACCCTTGACCTGCCCCAGGTAGTTGGCCGCAGCCGCCTTGATATTGATACTCGTCGCCATATTGATGTCATCATAAGCATAGTCCGAAATAGCATCGCTTTCCAGGTTTGTAAACGATTCCAGCATCAATACTTTTAGTTTCTCATCACTCTCTTCCGCATAGTGCGATTTCAATTGCTCGATCGCTTTATCCGATCCTATTGATGTCAGCGAAAGCACCGCCTGGGCAATGACATTGTTATTGCGGTCATTCAGACCGGAGGCGATATATGATGTTTGACTGTCATCCTTTGGAAGCGCCATGCCCCGATATGCCAGGGTCCGCACGAATGCGTCCGAATCGGAAAACCAGTCGGTGTAAAGATCAATCGCGTCAATATTGCGCATCCGCACCAGCGCATATAGTGCCGCAATCTTGACCGGCCGCACCGGATCATTAGCGCATATATCAATGAGCTGCTCCGATGCTTCCGTGTAACCGGCCCGCCAGACCGCATAAACCGCCTGCTCGCGGACGCGGTGGTCAACATGATCGAGATACGAAGCCAGCAACGGATTAACATCGACCATACTCGAATCGGAGAGACGCCCTGCCGACTGGATACAGACCGCCAGAAGCTCCGGCTCGAAATCCGCGCAGACATCCAGTAGTCTTGCCGCAAAGGATTTTTCTCCGGTCAGGCCGATGGCGAAAGCCGCTGTTTGGGCGACTTCAGCCACTGAATCTTCGATCATCGAAAACAGGCTCGCTGCCGCTTTGACATCGCCGATCCGCCCGATAGCCAGGGCCGCCCTGGCACGGATATCAGGATCAGGACTTTTCAGGTAATCATTAAAATTACCGGTCACCCGGCGCGTATCATCAGCCGAAATAATCGAGGCCAGAACAGCTTCCTTGCTGTATCTGAGATTCAACAGGTCAAAATAAAAAACGGCAATGGCGCCGAGAATTGTAATCAACAGCAAAAATGACAGAACCATCTTTTTCATGTCACTTGACCTTCTTATAAATTACGGTTGAGGCCTTGATAACTTATATATAAATAGCAAGTTAGGGCCGATTTGACAGAGGTCAACAAAAATCGGGATGGTGAAGATATAACAGCCGTTTACTTTCGGTGTTTTTCAGGAGAAAATTTGAGAGCCGATTTATCCAGCGCCGAGGTGGTCATTTTTTTCAAATCGGATTGCAGCTTTTTTATTCTGTCCGGAGTCAATTTGAAAAGCCTGCCCGCAAAAGAGCCGTCCTTGATCTCTTTTAGAATCAGCTTCATGTTCTTCCTGGTATTCTCGTCGATAATCCTGCGCCCATTCCGGTAAGAACCGTATTTGGCCGCCATCGAAATCCGTTTATACATACCCTCGATGCCGAACCTCTTAATCAGATTGATTATTAAATCAAGCTGGTAAGCCACTTCAAGATATGCCTTGTCTGATGACAAACCAGCCTCGACCAGAGTCTCATGCCCCGCTTTGATCAGCTCCGTCAATCCGCCGCACAAAACAACCTGCTCGCCAAAAAGATCCCCGATGGCTTCATCGGCAAAAGTTGTCTTTATCATGGCCGTTTTGTCGATTCGCATGTCATGTATGAAATTCTTCAGAGTCTGTTTGGCTTTGCCGGTGGCATCTTGATGAATGCAGTAGAAATACCCGATCGGCTCCTTCTTAAGATATTTTTCTCGCACCGCTGTTCCGGGACCAAGCGGCGCCAGTAATATGACATCGCAGTCATCCGGCGGAACCACCTGCCCGAAATGAACCGATAAGCCATGAAGAAATACCAGCGTGCTGCCCGATTTTAAATTCGGTGCGATCTTCTCTCGATAGACGGTGCCATGAAGATGATCGGGAAAAGCGAAGACAATAATCTCAGCCGTCCTGACCGCTTCGGGAATAGTATATATATTCCTCATTCGATCCCGTTTGGCGGTTTTTCGCGAGGCATCTTTGGCCGGGATGCCCGCAATAACCTCGCACCCCGAATCCTTGAGATTCAGCGCCCAGGCCCGCCCCTGCGAGCCATAGCCGATTACGGCAATAGTCTTCTTGTGCTTCATATTGATAATATAATAAATGGAATATTAGTCTGGTATATTATTCCCAAAAAAAATGCCGCTCTAAAAGAGC
>JBFMFJ010000097.1:0-10431 GCA_040752235.1 Candidatus Zixiibacteriota bacterium
AAAGACGACGGACTCTTCCTGACCAAGGGCGAACTGGCCGGCGTTTCCAGGGATGATGACGGCAAGCTGATAATAGATGTCAAGGAAACCCTTCTCGGCGAAGATATCAGAGTCAAAGCGGATATGGTGGTCTTGGCCACCGGTATGGTCCCGACCACCAAGGTCCCCGATGATCTGGTGGAAGCGCACCAGAAGGCGGTTGAGGAAGCCAAGGAGGCGGGCGAGAGCGAGAAAACCGATGACGGCAAGAAGCAGGCCGAGGCTGCCGAGCCGGGCGCAAAGATTTTGAATCTTGCTTATCGTCAGGGCACCGACCTGCCGACGCTGAAATACGGTTTCCCCGATTCGCACTTTATCTGCTTCCCCTATGAAACCAGGCGAACCGGTATTTATGCCGCCGGAACCGTCCGCGCTCCCATGGATTTTGCGGGCGGCACGAATGATGCCTATGGCGCGGCCATGAAGGCGATCCAGGCGGTTGTGGCAATGAGTGAGGGCAAAGCGGTTCACCCGCGCGCCGGAGATACCAGTTTCCCGGATTTCTTCCTGCAGCGATGCACCCAGTGCAAGCGTTGTACGGAAGAATGCCCGTTCGGCACGCTGGACGAGGATGCCAAGGGAACGCCTCTTCCGAATCCGTTCCGTTGCCGGCGTTGCGGTATTTGTCTCGGTGCCTGTCCCGAAAGAATTATTTCTTTCAAGAACTACAGCATCAACCAGATTTCCAGCATGATCAAATCAATCCATGTGCCGGATGAGTTCGAGGAGAAGCCGCGGATTCTTGCTTTTATTTGCGAAAACGACGCTCTTCCCTCAATCGATATGGCCGGGTTGAAAAAACTCCAGTACAACGCTTTTGTCAGGATCATCCCGCTCAGATGCCTGGGTTCGATGAACTCAATCTGGGTCGGAGACGCACTATCCAGCGGTTTTGACGGAGTCATGCTGATCGGATGCAAGAAGGGCGACGATTACCAATGCCACTTCATCCGCGGCAGCGAGCTGGCCAATACCCGTATGGACAATGTCAGGGATAAACTCAAACAGCTGGTCCTTGAGGAAGAGCGGGTGGAATTACATGAGCTGGCTATTTCCGATTATTACAAGATCCCGAAGATTTTCGACGATTTCCTTGAAGTAATCGAGACGGTCGGCCCTAATCCATATAAGGGCATGTAAAAACCGGCGATTTTTGCTAAATAAGGCCTTTGTTCTACGAAGGCCTTATTTTTTTGTCTAAAAGAGACATTGATACGAATTTCACAAGACGGGTCGCGCAAAATATGAAATTTGACGCAAAAAACTAAAACCGGCAACGGACGACAATTTCTCACAAAAATCACAAAATCAGACGCAACTTACCAGTATATATACGGTTATGAATCCATAAGGTCTTCAAAACGGGACATAAAAAAGTCTATATTTTGGAAAAGATAATGAAATTTTTCACAAATTATGCTTGACTATCAATTGAATATTGCTTAGTTTGTGTCGATAGTGGGATAGTAGCATTTGGCGTAATTTTGGCTGCCATCCGTCAAGGGCAAGCGAGATTATATTTAGAAAATAGAATATATAGTATATATAGCTGGTTTTGACCGGAAATGAACGTTCAACAAGCGTGTACCATAATAAATTAAGGAGTAAAAATGGCGGACAATATCCCAAAAACCCCAAAACTGGACGAGCTTGAGAAAGGGGCATGGCCGAGTTTTGTCAAAGAGATAAAAATGGCGGCCAAGAGAAGCCCGATGGCGGGCGACCTTCTCGGGCAGTTGGAACAGTCGTACACTGAGAAAATCGGATACTGGAAGCACGGCGGTATTGTTGGTGTCATGGGTTACGGCGGCGGCGTTATCGGCCGTTATTCCGCTCTCGCGGACAAGTTCCCGAATGTATCGCATTTTCATACGATGCGAGTCAATCAGCCGGCCGGCTGGTATTACACATCCGATGCTTTGCGGAAAATCTGTAATATCTGGGAAAAACATGGATCCGGTCTGACCAATATGCACGGATCGACCGGCGATATCATCCTTCTGGGGACAAGGACAGAGGAGTTGGAACCGGTTTTTAATGAACTGCAGAAAATCAATTTTGACATCGGCGGTTCGGGTTCCGACCTGAGAACCCCGAGCTGCTGCCTTGGTATGTCCCGATGCGAATGGGCCTGCTACGACACTATGAAACTGACTCATGAATTGACCATGCACTACCAGGATGAACTGCACCGCCCGGCATTCCCCTACAAATTCAAAATCAAATGTTCCGGCTGTCCCAACGATTGTGTCGCTTCAATCGCCCGCGCCGACATGTCCATCATCGGAACCTGGCGCGATGACATCCAGGTCGACAAGGACGCCGTCAGAGAGTATGCCGCCCGCGGCATGGATATTCAGAAAGATGTCGTCAATAACTGTCCGGCGAAATGCATGGAATGGGACGGCAAAGTACTGAATATCGCAAATGAGTATTGCGTAAGATGCATGCATTGTATCAATGTTATGCCCAAGGCCTTGAGGCCCGGTAAAGACCGCGGCGCCACCATTCTGATCGGATCGAAGGCTCCGATCATCGAGGGCGCCCTGTTGTCATCGGTCTTCAAACCCTTCGTAAAGATCGAGGCTCCCTATGATGAGATCACCGATCTGGTTGACAAAATCTGGGATGTCTGGTGCGAAGAGGGTAAGAATCGTGAACGCGTCGGTGAATTTATCCAGCGTGTCGGCCTTGGCAACTTCCTCGATGCCATCGAGATGGATCCGGTTCCGGAGATGGTGTCTCATCCTCGTGAGAATCCGTACGTATTCTATGAAGAATACTATGAAGAAGACGACGGCGAAGAGGAAGAAGAAGAGTCATAAACCAGAAACCATGAATATTAAGATTTTGAGGTAATAAAATGGCTGATGCAATGCAAAACAGAAGGACCGACTACGGCCCTCCACATTATGAGCAGTTTTTGCCGCCAATAATCAAAGAAAATTACGGCAAATGGAAATATCATGAGATGCTTAAACCGGGCGTAATGGTTCACGTTTCCGAAACCGATGCCAAACTGTACACGGTTCGGGCCGCCTCGGGAAGACTTCTCAGTATCGACAAGATCCGCATGTACTGCGATTTGGCGGACAAGTATTGTGGCGGTTATCTCCGTTTCACAAGCCGCCACAACGTCGAGTTCCTTCTGACCAAGAAGGAAAACATCGATCCTTTAATCAAGGACCTCGATGCCATCGGTCACCCGGTCGGCGGGATCGGCAATGCCATATCATCCATCGTTCATACCCAGGGCTGGGTCCACTGCCATTCGGCGGCGACCGACGCTTCCGGTATCGTGAAGTGCGTTATGGACGATCTCATTGAATACTTCAAGGAAACCAAACTCCCCGGCAAACTCAGAATCGCCCTGGCCTGCTGTCTGAACATGTGCGGCGCGGTTCACTGCTCCGATATCGCTATCCTTGGTATTCACCGTCGTCCGCCCAAAATTGATCATGCAAACCTGAAGAAAATGTGCGAAATCCCGAACGTTTCTGCCTCATGTCCGACGGCCGCCATCAGGCCGGCTACGGTTGGTGGAAATCCTTCGGTGGAAGTTATCGAAGAGAAGTGCATGTTCTGCGCCAACTGCTTTACGGTTTGTCCGGCGATGAAATTGAATGATCCGCTCAACGACGGCGTTTCGATCTGGGTCGGCGGCAAGGTGTCCAATGCCAGACATGAGCCGATGTTCTCGAAACTGGCGATTCCGTTCCTGCCGAACAATCCGCCGCGCTGGCCGGAAGTTACTGAGGCGGTACGGAGCCTGGTCGAATTATGGGCGAAGAATGCACGTAAATACGAAAGAATGGGCGAATGGATTGAACGCATCGGTTGGCCCAAATTCTTCAGGATGGCCGGCATCGAATTCCAGAAGGAGCACATCGACGACTTTAAGCATGCCGGTCTGACGTTTAAACGTTCGACACATTTAACCTTCTAAGGAAGGGTTGGTGCATTATGGCCAAAACAGCTGAACAAATAGCTGATGCTATGTATACCATGGTCAAGGATGCCATGGGCCAGAAGAAACTGAAACCGATGGATCTCACTAAGGCTATGGTACAGCTTTATGGTGGTGAAGGCGTGGACAAGACCATGTGCAAGCAGGCGATAAAAATCCTGGTTGACTCCGGTCGCCTTGTCTATACCTATTTCGGCGGAAGTTTTCTGGAAGTTCCACACAAAGAGGGCGCCGCTAACGACTAATACCCGGCGCCCCGGGTTTGGATTTTATGTCTGTTAAGATACCGCGCCTGGTAATCGCCGGTCTTTCCGGCGATTCCGGCAAAACAGTAGTAAGCCTGAGCTTGATAAGCGGCCTTTTGCGAAAGGGATTATCCGTATCCGCATTCAAGAAGGGTCCCGATTACATCGATTCTGCCTGGCTGGGAAAAACGGCCGGTACGGTTTGCCGAAATCTCGACACCTACATGGTTGATCCCGACGACATCCTCAAGACCTTTTCGCGCAGTGCCCTTAGGACCGATATCTCTATCATCGAGGGCAATCGCGGTATCTTTGACGGTAAAGACCTCATTGGCACACACAGTACATCGGGGCTTGCTAAGTTACTGCAGGCCCCGATTGTACTGGTCATTAATGTAAGCAAAGTCACCCGAACCGTTGCCGCTATCGTCAACGGCTGCGTTTCATTCGATCCCGATGTCAGGATCGCCGGCGTCATTCTCAACAAGGTCGCCGGGAAAAGGCATCAAAAAATTATCACTGATTCTATCGAAAAGTACTGCCAAGTCCCGGTCCTCGGAGCCATACCGAAGCTTGGTGATGATGCTTCGCTGATACCGGGCCGTCATCTCGGCTTGATCACTCCGGCCGAGTTCGATGCCGAGAAAAATTTCTCGAAATTGACTGAAGAGATCAGCGAAAAATATCTGGATATCGAAAGACTGCTCAAAATCGCCCGCGCCGCCTCTCCCCTTGACGGACTTGTCGAAACGGATGAAAAGAAAGAGGCAACGGTTGTGAAAATAGGCTACTTCAAGGATTCTGTTTTCACATTTTATTATCCCGAGAATCTCGAGGCTCTGGAGAGAAACGGCGCCGAACTGGTTCCGGTTTCTTCCGTGGATGATGAATGTCTCCCGGAACTGGACGGCCTTTATATCGGCGGCGGTTTCCCTGAGATCCAGGCCGAGCGGCTGGTCGGTAATCAGTCGATGATGCAATCGGTCAAAGATGCATCCGAAAACAATATGCCTGTTTATGCCGAGTGCGGCGGGCTTATCTATCTCTCGCACTCGCTTTCATGGAATGACAAGAGTTACCCCATGGCGGGGGTATTTCCTATAGATCTGAAAATGAACATTAAACCGTCGGGTCACGGCTATTCGGAAGTAACAGTTGACCGCGACAATCCTTTTTTTGGCGCCGGTACAACTATAAGAGGACATGAATTTCATTATTCAAGCCTCGGCACTTCCTCTTCTGAAATGCAGACCTGCATGGCTGTCAATTCGGGGATGGGAATCGGCGGAGGCCGCGACGGTATGATATATAAAAATACTCTGGCGAGCTATATCCACATTCATGCTGACGGAGCAAAAGGCTGGGCGCCGTCTTTTATAAGAGCGGCGCTGGAATACAAAAATAATCGCAAGGGAAAGATCGCCGGAAGCGCCTGCATGGCGGTATAAAAAATGATAGAATACACTTTTGAAGTGAAATAAATAAACCAGATGAACTGCATAAGCTGATTCTCATGCAGTCATGCGATAAATAAGAGAGTATCATTATGGCAAAAATCGTCAAGAAGAAAAAGAAAGGGTTGAGCAGCCTGGGTCGTTCGGCCGGCGCTTCGGGGGTTGAATCATCACCGTATCGTCCGAAATTCGTGGAAAAGCTCCCGCCTTGCGGCGACAGATGTCCCAATCATAATCCGATCAGAAAAATGCTCATGACCATTCAAAAGGCTGAGGATCTTGGAAAATCATACGATCAGGCTTTCGAAGAGGCCTTCTACCTGTTCATGGAAAAGACCCCCTTCCCTTCCGTCTGCGGCCGCGTCTGCCCCCACCCCTGCGAAACCGAATGTAACCGCAAAGAAAAAGAGGGCGCTGTCAGCGTCAATAAAGTCGAAAGATTTATCGGTGACTACGGACTCAATAGGGGCCTTAAGCCGAAAGTTCTCACCGAAGACAAACGTACCGAGAAAGTCGCTGTCGTCGGTTCCGGCCCGGCCGGTATGTCCTGCGCCTATCACCTGGCCCGCCGCGGCTATCAGGTGACCGTTTTCGAGGCTTTCCCCAAAACGGGCGGAATGCTCCGCTATGGTATTCCCGATTATCGTTTGCCCCAGAATATTCTGGATGCGGAAATCAATCGTATCGCCGATATGGGCGTGGAAATAAAAACCGACACATCGGTCGGCAATGATATATCCATGGATGATCTTCGCCGCGATTACAATGCCATCTTTGTCGCCATCGGCGCACATAAAGGTTTAAAACTACGCGTCAAGGGCGAAGAGGCCGCGAATGTTTTCACCGGTACCGATTTCCTGCATCGTGTCAATCAGGGTGAAAGAGTCGCGATCGGGGATAATGTGGTCGTTATCGGCGGCGGTGATACCGCCATCGATGCCGCTCGTGTCGCCCGTCGTCTGGGCGCCAATGCCACCATTCTTTATCGGCGGACCAGGACCGAAATGCCAGCCATCGACGAGGAAATCGTGGGCGCCGAGGAAGAAGGCGTCAAAATCGATCTTCTGGCCGCTCCTATTGAAATATACTCAGAAAACGGACGCGCTGTCGGCATGAAGTGCCAGCGCATGGAACTCGGCGAACCGGATGATTCCGGCCGTCGCCGCCCGGTCCCGATCGAGGGTGACACCTATGATTTGAGATTCACCACCCTGATCGCCGCCATCAGCCAGGAGCCGAATTTCAACGGGATGGAAAATCTCATTGAAGGCCGTGACTGGATCAAAGTCGATGATAAGTTCAAATCACTCAAGGATGATACCGTTTATTCCGGCGGTGACAATGTCAATCTCGGACTCGTTATTGACGGTATTCATCATGGCCGCCGCGCCGCGGAAGCCATACACGAGAAATTTGCCTCAGTTCCGATGGAAGCCGATCCGTCGGAGATGGGTGTCATTCGTTTCGATAAGATGCAACTGGCCTATTACGAGGCGAAAGATCGCAATAATCCGACCGAGGTTGCGGTCGATCAACGGCTCAAGACTCTTGATGGTGAAATTGTCCAGACCTTTACACAGGATCAGGCGATTGCCGAATCCAAGCGGTGTATGAGCTGCGGCTATTGTTTCGACTGCGGAACATGCTGGAGCTATTGCCAGGATAACGCTATCATCAAACCTCTTATCAAAGGCGAGCAGTATAAGTTCAAGATGGAGTTTTGCAACGGCTGCAAGAAGTGTGCTGAAAATTGCCCTTGCGGCTATATAGAAATGTTTTTATAGGCAATCAATCAAAAGTAATAAATCGAATTACAGGAGGATTACTAATGCCTACTTTCACACACGGAAGCATTTCAATCGAAGTCGATGAAGACGGTTTCATGGCGGAACCGGAAATTTGGAATGAGGAAATCGCCAAGGCTCTGGCCAGCACTGAGGGCGTTACCGAAATGACCGAGGATCATTGGAAACTCGCCAATTATCTCAGAGATTATTATCTGAAATTCGGGATAGCTCCGATGATTCGCAAACTCTGCAAGGAAACCGGGTTTTCATTGAAGTATGTCTATGAACTGTACCCGTCTGGTCCTGCCAAGGGTGCCTGCAAAGTTGCCGGGCTGCCCAAACCGACCGGATGCGTATAATCGGTTTGCGGGAATGCGGGGTTTTTCGGGTCAAAACGCCCGGAGCGCCCCGCATTCTAATTTATCCCGGGACTATGAGGCATATCTGAAAGCATGAAACTGGAAGACCTGTTAGTTGAAAAAAAGAAGACCATACTGGAGAACTGGTTTCAATTGATCCTTGAATCTTATCCCCCTGATTCGGTAAAATTCTTCAAGAACAAGAAAGACCAGTTCCAGAACCCGGTTGGTCATGCAATCCAGGACGGCATTGAAAAGCTGTTCGATGGACTTCTGGGAAATTTCACTCGCGAGGATGTGGCCGTTCCTCTGGATAAAATTATAAAAATCAGATCGGTCCAGGACTTTTCTCCCTCACAGGCAATAGCTTTCATCCACTTCATAAAAAAAATCGTCAGGGACGCGCTGGGTGAACTTATCAAGGACGATCATTATCGGAATCAATTGTACGAATTTGACTGCCGCGTTGATCGACTGGCTTTGTACGCCTTTGACTGCTACATGCAGTGTCGCGAAAAGCTGTATGAAATAAAAGTCCGTGAGGCCAAAGCGGGCAGTCAGATGATTATTGAAAAACTGAATCGAAGAGCCGACAGCGCCGCCGGCGCTGAAGGCGAAAAAAATCGAAAATAAATGATATTAAGATATAGAAGGAGACGATGGTAAATGAAAGGTTTGTATGCATTCTTTTCTTTACTGCTGCTCATTGCCGTTGCTCTGATAGGTGTCCAGGTGGTCAAATGGCATTTCCTGTTTGGAGTGGTGGTACCTTATACCGCCCTCGCCATATTTATCCTGGGAATCATCTATCGGATAATCAAATGGGCAAAATCGCCGGTCCCCTTCCGAATTCCGACCACCTGTGCGCAGCAAAAAACGCACCCATGGATCAAATCCGGCTATTTTGACAATCCCCACAATCTTATCGGTGTTCTTGGACGCATGGTCCTGGAAATCTTCTTCTTCCGCTCCCTCTTCAGAAACACCAAGGCTGATATCCGCGACGGTAAAATCGTTTATGGCGGCAACAAGTGGTTATGGCTCGGCGGGCTGGCTTTTCACTGGACATTCCTGATTGTCCTTCTGAGACACTTCAGATTTTTCGTCGAACCGGCGCCATTTTTCGTGGGCTGGATTCAAAGCATTGACGGTCTGATGCAGGTCGGTGTCCCGGTGCTGTACATGACCGATGTGGTACTGCTCGGCGCGCTCACCTACCTGTTCCTGCGACGCGTGATTGTACCCCAGGTGAGATATATCTCACTGGCCGGCGACTACTTCCCTCTCTTCCTGATTATGGCGATCGGCACCACCGGCGTTCTAATGAGATATGTCCCGACCTTGAAGGTCGATATTAATGGGATCAAGCAACTGACGCTGGGCCTGATGAGTTTCGACCCGGTCGTTCCTGAAGGAATCGGAGCTGCGTTTTTCATTCATCTGTTCCTGGTCAGTCTGCTTCTCGCCTATTTCCCGGTCAGCAAGCTGATGCACATGGGTGGGGTATTCCTCAGTCCCACGAGGAACCTGGCCAACAACAACCGCGCCAGGCGGCATGCCAATCCCTGGGATTATCCTGTTAAGGGACATTCCTACGAGGAATGGGAGGATGAATTCCGGGAGTTGATGAGAGACGCCAATATGCCATTGGAGAAGGAATAGCCATGTCGGAAAAATATAAAGCTGAAGAACTATCGCGAGTGGATTTTACACCGCCCGGTACCGACTGGATGGACACCCCGGTGGAATTCAAAAAGGGACGCTTTAATTACAGCGCCGTTCCCAAGAGCATTGAATACCTGGGCCTTCCCAATCCGCGGAAATGGCAGCCGACCGACAATGACTGGCAGCTGCCCGAAAACTGGCGGGAAATCATACTTGAAGGACTGAAAGTCCGCCTGGACAGATACCGTACCCTGCGTGTTTTCATGGATATCTGTGTCAGGTGCGGTGCCTGCGCCGATAAATGCCATTACTACATCGGTTCCGGCGATCCCAAAAACATGCCGGTTCTCAGAGCGGAACTGCTTCGCGCCGTGTATCGCAATAATTTTACGCTTGCCGGAAAAATCATGGGCAAGATATCCGGAAGCAGGGAACTGACGGTCGATGTATTGAAAGAATGGTTCTACTATTTCTTCCAGTGTACGGAATGCCGTCGCTGCTCCGTTTTCTGCCCGTACGGAATCGACACCGCCGAAATCACCATGATGGGGCGGGAGCTGCTGAGCCTGGTCGGACTCGATATCGACTGGATCTGCACGCCGGCCGCCAACTGTCTTCGTACCGGAAACCATCTCGGTATTCAACCTCATGGTTTCAAGGACAGCGTCGATTTCGCGGCGGATGACTTGTTCGATATAACCGGCATCAGAACCGAACCGTCAATCAATCGTAAAGGCGCCGAAATTCTTTTTGTGGTGCCGTCGGCCGATTATTTTGGCGACCCGCATTATTTCGGATTTCTGGGTTACCTGGCCCTGTTCAATGAAATAGGACTGGATTACACTTTCAGCGCCTATGCCTCGGAGGGCGGGAATTTTGGTTTGTTCCATTCTTATGAAACCATGAAACGCTTGA
>JBFMFJ010000098.1:0-10326 GCA_040752235.1 Candidatus Zixiibacteriota bacterium
GGCTCCGCCTTCGGGCGGGGAAAACACTTCGATATTCCCTTTAAGTTCTTCGACTATCTGATGGACAATCGAGAGCCCCAGACCGGTTCCTTTATCGCGGGTGGTGAAATAAGGCGTGAAAATTTTATGCCTTATTTCCTCCGGAATGCCCGGACCACTGTCCTTTACAGACAGAATAACAGCGTTATTTTCCTTGCCGAGTAAAATCAGAACTTCCCCCCCGTATTTTTCGCATGCCTGGATCGCATTACGAATCAGATTAATTAGCAGCTGCTTTATTCTGTCTTCCGAAACCGAGGCCATGATTTCGGGGCTGATGTTCTTCGACACTTTTATATCGTCGCGTTGATTACTCAATAAAATCAGGTCCACCGTTTCCGAAACAACCCGCGAAATATCGACCTTCTTTGCGGCCCGGCTCTGGTCTCGGGCCATGGCCAGGAACCTCGTTACGATTTCATTAAGCCGTCCCGCCTCGGATTTTATCTGGCGGGCGAAATTGTTGAACTCCTCGACATTTTCTTTCGGCTCGAATTCCCCCAGAAGACGCTGGGCCGCGATTGAAATAGCATTAAGCGGATTGCGAATCTCGTGCGCCACACCTGCGGCCAGATCACCCAATTCGGTCAGTCTTTCCCGGCGCTGCGCCGATTCCTCGAGTTCCTTTATATGAGTGTAATCGTAGATAACCGCCACCGCGCCGGTCAGATTATTTTTTTCGTCATATATCCGCCCGGCGTTTATCAACAGGTGTCTCTTCCCTGCCGGCACCTGAAGAGTTGTCTCTGCCTCTCCGGCTTCCTTTTCGCCGCTCAGGACTTTTTCGAAAGGGATAATCCCGCTGAATCCCAGATCATGCCACACTTGTCCGATAATATTTTTCTCCTCACATTGGAAAATATTGAGAAACTGCCGATTGACCATTTCGACCCTGTCGTCGCTGCCGACGGCAATCAAACCGGCGTTGATACTGTCGAACACTTTTTCGGACAGCGATCGCATTTTTCGAAAGGACTGGTCCAGATATATTCGCTTCTGTTTTCCGCTTAAATACATCGCCGACAGCACGAGTGCGGCAAATATGACAAAACTTAATATTATCATCTGGCGGTTATAGCCGGCGACAATTTCATAGTACCGGTCAAGCGGGACACCCAGACGGAAAATTCCTTCGGGATATTCGACCGATGAAAATTTCTTGACCAGCTCGAGAATAGGGCGCCCTTCCGATTCATATTCCCGCCAGACCACGGAATCGGAGGCCAGAGCTTCCTGAAGAAAAGGATCTTTTTCGATCTTCAACAGCGGCCCGATTTTGCGGGATGAAAAGATGATACCATCCATGGTCTGAAAGATTATATACTCCACCCCGACTTCACGGGCGATATTTCTGACGAGAATACCGATACCGATATTCTCCTTGGCCTGGACGAAAAAGAGCGCATCAGATGCAATAACGATAACAAAATTCTGGTCGGCTGTTCGTGTTATATAATAAAGCCGGACATCACCCGGAAGACTCCCTTCCACGAATTGAAAACTGCTTTGATTGACAGTATCACCAAGCAGTTCTTCAAGCTCAGGAATGGCATAACTGTAAATCTCATTAATATTGATGAAGACACCCCTTGCTCCTGAGGCCTTAAGGTTCCTGTCCTTATCGAATATCAGAATGGCATCGACACCGTAGCCGGAAGCAAAATCGGCCAGTTCCGGCGCCGAAAAATCAAGATTCGGGCGGGTCTCGAGAAATCCGGCCAGGTCGGACAGTTTTTCCTGCACCAGCAAATCAAAAAAGGAATTGGCCTTGATGGCATTGTCCGACGACAAAACCAGGCTCTCCAGTAGGGCGGCTCCCTGTCGGCGTAGAAGCTGCAGATTATCGCTGCGGCTTTTTTCAATGCCAAGATATGTCAGAACAAAGAGCAGGATGCCAAATATAGCAATCAGCGGAAGAATAAATTTGGCCCTGCCGAATCCCGACAAATGATCAATTCCTGACTTCGGCATGACCCTAAATTAGTACTTTTGATTCAGGCGGTCAATATTAATCTGGATTATGATATCTGGACAGTATCTACCTTCTCATCATCACCGGCATTCGCAGATTCAGCTTCGCTGATATGGCTAAGAGGTATTTTTATTTCGAATATGGATTTGGAATCATCACCGCTATGATAGGATAACTCACCATTATGATTGTCCACGATATTCTTGCAGGTCATAAGGCCCAAACCCGTTCCATCACGTTTGGTGCTGAACCGTTTTATAAACAGATTGCCTATATGTTCGGAGGAAACCCCGGGGCCGCCATCGGCGATCTTTATAATCGCCATATTCTCTGTTTCATCCGCGCCGGTACTGATCACCATCCAGCGGTTGTCCTCTACTTTTGCCATGGCCTCGGCGGCATTGGTGATTATATGAACCAGTAAATGCTGCACCTGGCTGGCGTCGATTTCCACAAGCGGCAGGTTTTCCGAGAGATTGGTACAAATAAAGATATTGTCGAATTTATTTTGCGGTTTGAGGAAGGCAATCAGGTTTTCCACCAATTGATTGAGATCTTCTTTGGTGAATTCGCTGTTCTCATCGCTGAAGCGGGTCAGGCCGTCGGTAAACGTCGCTATCCTGGCGACTGTTTCCTTCATCACACCCAGCTTCTTTTCGACCTTCTCCGTGTCATTTTTCGCCATGAACATTGGAATTAATTCCAGGTTCCCCTGGAGAATCGCCAGATAATTATTGATTTCATGAGCGATATCGCGGGCCATTTTGCCCTTTGAGGCGATACGATCAAGCTTGAGAATCATATCCTGGTAATTGGCGCTCTCCGAAATACTCTTGACAAAGTAGAGCATCGCCATGGGTCGCCCGCCATCCGGCCCCAGCGGCGTGTGGACAAGAACGGCAGGGAACTTCGTTCCGTCCTGACGACGGCAAATCACTTCCTGGCTCTCCAGAGAATCGGCCTTATCTGCTGATGATTTTTCCATATTCGGTACCGGGATGAGATTGGAGATCTTCTTGCCGAGCATATTGGACTGGTTAAAGCCAAAATCCTTTGCCGCGGCCTGATTGTAAATAATAACCTGGTCCTCAAGGTCGGTGACGATAATGGCGTCGGGAGAGTAATCAACCAGCGCGGTCAAAATCGATTCGGACTCTATTAACGATTTATTGGCCTTCATCAGCCGTTCATTGGCACTGGCCAGTTCTTTTCGGTTTTCAGTTAATCTCTGAGACATCTCATTAAAACCGACAATCAATCCCTGAATTGACTTATCCCCGGAAACCGGTAAATATGCTTCCTGACCGGAGGCTATTTTTTCGAAACCATCCAGCAGTTCACCCAGCGGCCGTTTAATACCCTTAAAAATAAGATTAATGATCAAAAGAGATATCAGGGCCGAAATCAGGAATAAAACAAAAAGCAAATAGGCGCGGCCGTTTTGGGCTATTTTCGGAACGACATTGGGCGCCGAAATAATCAGGGCATAATTTTCGGCATTGTTATTGGGCTTTATGGCATAAATGATATGCCGGCCGTCATGGCCGAGGGTTGTCAGATGCTTTTCCCGGCTCGCACTTAGAATATCAAGAATTGAGCGCAGGGGAACTCGCGTCGAGTCAAGAAATATTTTTCCTCTTTCGGTGACTCCGAAATGCACGAGACTGTCCACTCCGCTGACAGTGTCGTGAAGCAAAAGATTGATATCCGAAATATATTCATTGTCATCAGCGATGTTCTGGATTTTGGCGACGACATCCAGAGGCATCTCGAACGACAACTCCGATGACTCCAGAAGCGGAAAGACTTTATCGGCGGTCATCCGGACCTGATTATTCAGGTTAGAATACATCTTATAGTCATTATCATCCTGAGGATAGAAAAATACCAGGGCCAGGGCGGAAAATATAAAGATAATTTGAATTAAAATTAAGTGAGATACTCGGATTAATAAGCTTGGACTTCTGAATTGCATCATCTTACTCTCTCGTCGTCAAAACCTGCGATGTTATCTAATATTATCGATATCGGCAGGACGGCTTGAGAATATTAGATGCGGAATAAAATGAATATAAAAATAGGGAGTGGTGGAGGGGGGATGCCCGACTCTAACGTCAGGTGGCTGGAGAACCAGCACACACCACTCCCTAAATCTCTAACAACTCATCAAGAGCATAAGTTCATTCTCTCAACCAAGCTTAAAGCAATATTTGTGCCGCCGGAGGCGATCCGGAGCGACTTAGTCATATCTTCATATAAATCAACGGTTTAAGCAAGGTCCTTCAATTTATCATTCACAGGGCCCCAACGCATTAATTATTATGCTATTATCCTGTGTGCAACATGATTCACATTACCTGCAAATAAAAGATTTCTTTGTACACGTTTCTAAAAAATAAAAAGCCGTCCGTGTGAGGTACGGCTGTAAAACAATTTTCTCCCAATCAGAAGGCCGACAATAAATCAGCCTTCGAGTTCTTCAATATACTTCTCAGCGGCAACAGCGGCGGTGGTACCATCGCCTACCGCATTGGTTATCTGGCGAACCAGTTGTGATCTGACATCGCCGCAGGCATAAATCCCTTTGATCGATGTTTCCATGCGATCATTGGTGATTATATATCCCCCGGTATCTTTCTTAATCTCTTCTCTGAATATATTTGAATTCGGCACAAACCCGACAAAAACAAAAATTGCGCCGACTTCCAGTTCCGATTTCTTTCCCGTTTTGACATTCTTCAGGGTCAGGCTGCGGACTCTGTCATCACCAATGATACCTTCCACGACCGAATCCCACACAAATTCCATTTTGGGATTCTTAAAGGCCCGATCCTGAATTATTTTTTGCGCCCGAAGTTGATCGCGCCGGTGGATTAAAATCACCTTTTTCCCGAATTTGGTCAGGAACATGCCTTCCTCCACAGCGGCATCACCGCCGCCGGCCACGGCAATAATCTGATCCTTGAAAAAGGCTCCGTCGCAAATGGCGCAATAGGAAACACCCCGGCCGCTGAATTCCTTTTCTCCCGGGACATTCAATTTGTTGGGGGATCCGCCTGTGGAGACTATTATTGCTCTGGCTTGATAAATATCACCGGATGCACAGGACACAACGCGGTCAAGCCCTTCACTGTAAATTTCCATAACTTCATCAGAGACAATTTCAAGACCGAAACGCTTGGCATGTTCGGTCATTTTCATCGACAGCTCCGGCCCCGAAATCGAATCGAATCCGGGATAGTCCTCGACTTCATGCGTATTCGCAATCTGACCGCCCGGCATATATTTTTCTATCAAGACTGTTTTGCGATTGGCTCTGGCTCCGTACAATCCGGCTGTCAGACCGCCCGGTCCGCCGCCCACTATTACAATATCATAATTCTTATCAGCCATTGATTACCCCATATATTTTCTTAAACCATTTTCAAAAGATGTAAGTGTAATATCAAATGTATCCATGAGAGGACTATTGTCGGCCTTGTTACCGGCCTCAAGCATAATTAATTGATCCCTCGTTATTGGTGCCGGTTTCATAAATTTCTCAAGCAAGGAGGCATTCAATTTCATCAACCCCAGCGGCAAATATATACTTCCCCTCTTCTTATTCAATACCCTTTTTAATATAACAATAATTTGGCGATATTCCAATACCTCCGGGCCTCCAATTTCAAATATTCTATTTATTGCCCGATTACTATCAGGCGCATCCGCCATCACTTTTGTCAGATCCCCGACATATACCGGCTGCATCTCATACCTGCCGGATCCGGGTATCGGGACCAGCGGAAAGCTCTTTATCATTTTCACCAACATACTCACAAAACCATCCCCCTGGCCGAAAACCACCGAAGGGCGAAAAACGGTATAATTCAACCCGGAACCTTTCACCGCCTCTTCCGCTTTCCATTTACTCTGAAAATATCTCGAGCCAGACTCTGATGATGTCCCGGCGGCCGACAGATAAATCAGCCGTTTCACACCCCGCTCTTTGCAGGCGGAAACAACATTATATGTCCCGGCCACCACGGTTTTGTCAAAAGTAAGCTGCTTTGTCTCGGCGATTATTCCGACCAGATGGTAGACAACATCAATATTTTTGAAGGCTTGAGAGAGAGAGTCGGAGTCATGGACATTAGCTTCGACCACCTCAATCGAGCGCCCGGCTTCGGTCAAAGGTCGCTTTCGGTGAGACAGCAAACGCAGGCTGTGACCCCGTCGGGAAAGCTCCGCCACAAGATTCCGCCCGATAAAGCCGGAAGCTCCTGTCACCGCTATTTTCAAAAATCAACACCTCTTTGAGCCAGGATCCCTTTCTTGAAGGGATGTTTGATTTCCTTCATTTCCGTGACCAGATCGGCCTGTTCGATCAGCCAGGGGCGGGCTCCCCGCCCGGTGATAACCAGATGCAGCTTTTCCGGCTTTTGTGAGACCAGTTTTTTCAGTTCATCATTTGAAATCAATCCGAGTGTAACCGCCACATTCAATTCATCAAGAATGACCAGTTCAAATTTCCCGGATTTCATTTTGTCCAGGGCCATGTCATAAGCCTTTTTGGCCGCTTCGCGATGCTGTTCGATCGGCTTGTCGTCGTCGATAATACCGACGAAACCTTCGCCCATAATACTCAATTCCACATTAGGTGCCAGTTTCTTTATCCCGTCCATCTCGCCGTACTTCCAGCTCCCTTTGATAAACTGCACTACCGCCACTTTCCAGTCATAGCCGACGGCCCTGACAGCCATTCCCAGGGCGGCGGTGGTCTTGCCTTTGCCGTCACCGGTATAGACTATCAGCAGTCCCATATCTTTGCTTTTATTATCAGTCATTGTTCCCTTCCCGGGTTAATGATCAATATTTACTTTATCATCTCAGCAAGAATTTCAACAGGATGAATCACCCTGATGTTCCCGCCCATTTCCGCCCTGATTTTCATCTGGCATGCCGGGCAGGAAGTCACAATATGGTCGGCGCCTGTCTTTTGATAATCTTCTTTCTTCTTCTCGAACATCTTTTTCGATTCCTGGAAATGCACGAAACCATACGAGCCGGCCTGAGCGCAGCAGCGATCGGCGTACCTGGGATGTATGATATCAATATTACCGAATTTTTTCAATAATTTTTCCGGTTCCATTTGCAGACCGGCGGCCCGAAGATGGCAGGGATTATGATAAGTAACTCGATATTTCCGTCCGGTGTCGAACAGTCTCGTTTCGGGATTAATCTTATTTATATACTGGCTTATATCAAAACATTTCGCGGCCAGATCCGAAGCCTTGTTCCTATAATCATCATTCGTGTCAAAAAGCTTTTCATATTCAATCAGCCTCATCAGGCATGAGGCGCACCCGGTTACGACTGCATTGAAGGTGCTCAGATGATCGATATTGAATCGGGCTTTATTTATAAGATTATCATGATGGCCGTACACTTCATAGGGCAATCCGCAACATTTTTGCTCCGGAATCGACAATGAGATACCCAGCTTATCAAAGACTTTGAAAAGAGATTCCCCGATATTGGATTCAAGCATATTATCGGCGCACCCGTGAAAGAAAGCAACCTCTCCGAAATCTGCCAACCGATCCGCCATTCTCTCACGCAGCGGTTTTTTGGCGATAGGCGGGAACTGAATGCTGCGGTCGATTCCGAACAATGGTTTCCCGAATAGCTGCATCACCGATTTTCCCGCTTCGCTGTTAATCAGAGGCGTCGCCAGCTGACCCAGCTTCAATGAGAGACTCAGCAGCATTTCTTTGTCGGCCAAAGCGACAGCCATTTTCGACATAGCCGTCGGCTGCTGCGAGCGGAATTTAATAATCTCCGCAGCGATATCGACCCCGGCCGGACATACCGTCGCGCAGCTCTTGCAGTTCAGGCAATATTGCAAATATGCTTTGACGTTCTGATAGGAGCCACCCGACTGGTTTATAATTCTCAGCCATCCCCTGGGGGACAGATCTTCTCTCCTGAAAAAATCATAGGCCGGACAATAACCGTTGCATTTACCGCATGCGGCGCAAAATGATTTAATCTTCTCAAAATCTATTTTCTCTGTGAATAGCGCCGTACTGAGCACCGAGCCGGGCGATAATATATTTTCAGGGTCAAGAAGCGCTTTTATTTTCACGAAAACCGAATATATGTCATCACCATATATTTTCCTGACAACCGGGGCGCGGAGTCTTCCGTCGGCATGTTCAGCGGTACTCGAACCACCGACAGAAATAACCTTTTCATAAACCTGATCATAGATTTTTTGCGCCAGTTCAAATTCATCCCGTTTATTCAAATCGAAAAGCGGCCTGATATGCAGGTTGCCGTCGCCGATATGCCCGAATATCCCGAATGTCAAACTATATCTTGAAAACAGATCTGTGATATATTCGATAAAGGCAGGTATTTCTTTCGGCGGCAGTGAAACATCTTCGATGAGCGATATCGGGCGGCGGGTCTCATGATGTCTGTAAAGAGTCGGAACAATCGCCTTCCGCGCTTTCCACAACGCGGCCGAGGCCGAGGCATCGGTGGCATAATCGACGTCCCCGGCAAGATCGAATTGCCGGATAATATCATTGAAATGTTTCCTTCGTTCCTCGATGGCATCATCGAATTCAATCAGCAACAGAGCCGCCGCATCGGACGGTATGCCGAAACGGCTGCGGCCGATCAGATCAAGCGTTGCACCATCGACGATCTCCAGGCCCGACGGCTCGGTCTGCAAAATCGGCTCAACCGCCTTACCGGCCTCCACCAGCGATTTGAAGTAAAGTCTGATGGTAAGCCGCTCCGCCGGAATCGGCAGCAGACGCAAAACGGCTGATGTAATGACAGCCAGGGTTCCTTCCGAGCCGACAATCAACGCGGGAAGATCATAGATGCCTCGATCCATACTTTGCACAACCTGCAGAAGGTTATACCCGGCGGAATTTTTCTTGAGACGCGGCCATCGCTCTTTTATAAGGGTCGCATTTTCTTTGAGTAATTCGAAAACCGAGGCATATTCCGGGGCCTCATTAAAAAAGCGCCTCTGCTCATCCGAGCCGATTTTCAGTTTCGGCAGCCGCAGCATCCTTCCCGCGGCACTGAAGACATTCAGTTCCTCCACGAAATGCGAGGTCAATCCATATTTGACCGACCTTGGCCCCGATGAATTATTGGCCAGCATCCCGCCGACCTGGCAGGAATCACCCGAGGAAGGATCAGGCGGGAAAAAGAGCCCGTATTCATTGAGCGCCATGTTTAGTTCGTCATATATAATACCCACCTGTGTATGAACCGTCTTCTCATCAGAATCGACCTTGATGATTTTCCTGTAGTCACTGAAATCGATAATCAATCCCTCGCCCAGGGCTCCGCCGGCAAGACCGGTGCCGCCTCCGCGGGGAGTTATGCTGAGACTGTGTTCTCGGGCATAGGCAAAGGCCTCTCTGATATCCTCCTCGGTTCTTATGGCGGCAATTGCGGATGGTGTCAGACTGTAGATGGAGCCATCCGAGGAATATGCCGTGCGGCTGATTCTATTTCTTATGAATTCCATACGATATAGTACATATTTTGCATTATGGCCCGCATATTATAATTTTAATACGCATTCACTTACGGATGTAATATATCTATTTTACCTTCGCCGTCAAATCCTTAAGTCCGCCAATAAAAAAGATTCTGATTTTGTGAAAAAAATAACAAATTCTATTGACAATATGACAATTCGGGTCTATAATTATCTAATTAGGATAGCTATGTCATTGGCAGAATAACATGCGTGTAACTTTTTCAATGTGCCCGAGGTAATAAAATGCAATTTACAAGAGCTGAAGAGTATGGTATTCTCGGGGTTATATATTTGGCCGGTCAGGAAGAGGGGCGGATCGTGCCTCTATCCGAAATCGCTGAAACCCGTGATGTACCGGAGAAATTCCTGGCTAAGATTTTTCAGAACTTAACCAAGACCGGCATTGTCAAGTCACATCGGGGGGTTAAGGGTGGTTTTTCTCTTGCCAAAGACCCTGAGGTCATCACCATCAAGGATGTTGTCGAGGCCATTCAAGGGCCATATCATTTGATAAAATGCCTTCCCGATCGGGATTGCTGCGAGAAAATCGAGTTTTGCCCCATTCGTCCCGTTCTGGAGGAGGCCGAAGAAAAGCTTTTGGAGGTGTTTGGCAGTTACACAATAGCCTATCTGATTAATTGGGAAAAAAACCAACGGATGGCCAAGGCGCGCTGATTCTTAAGACGGAAAAAAGATTTGCCTGAAACGGATTATTGCGTATAATAGGGGACTGTTTTTTAGAGTGAGGAGTACTTTTAATGCC
>JBFMFJ010000099.1:0-10308 GCA_040752235.1 Candidatus Zixiibacteriota bacterium
AGACCATATCGATCAGGAAACAGGTTTTTCAATAGCAGCCAGAAGAGAATGACATAGAGCAGATTGAGGATTCGAATGCTGTTATAAGGATTGAACATTTCAGCCAGGAATGCCGCCGGGTAATACTGAATAAACGGCTGGGTCAGTTCGACGCCGGCGAAAGCCGGGTTCTCCGGCGGAATATGATCAGTCACCGTATTGATAATAGCGCCGTAATAAAGGAAATCGACATCGGCCGGGGCATTATATATAAAGCGCTTTTCGCCCGGATGATATGTCCCGATCAAAGACTGGCCGACGGCATAAATAATCAGGACAACAAGAAATATGATAAAATTGATATCCGGTTTTTTCATAGATATTGAAATAAAACCGTCAGGGGACTTGAAATCAAGGAAATTATGGCTGCATCGTTTTTTTGATATAGCACCTTGATAGACCGACAAGAGGACTATCAAAATGCTGCATCATCCTGTCATCTGGCACGCGATTTTTCGCTGCAATCTTCATACTCTCTTTTGCTTACAAGGAATTGGCTTTGTTTTTGCGTTTTTAAAAAAATGTGGTGCCTGTTCCCCGACAAAAATATTGTGGACGGCAGATTTCGACATCCCCAACTGATTTTAACCAAACTTGACGCATGTATAGCATAATAATTTCAACATCCTCTATAAGTACACCGGATTCAGACTTACCTCAAAAGTGATGTGATTTTTGTGATCAATTTCGACTTATGGAATACAGGGCGGGCCTCAGGGTCGCAAGCTGTTAATTTGGCGGGCAAGAATCTTGTTGATTGATTCTTTTATGGAGAATATTTTACCATTAATAAAATACTGTGACGATTCGGAGGCGAAATGAAAAAAGAGGATGACCCGATTATCGTGGAGCAGACTTTCAAGGTATCAGCGGATAAAGTCTGGAAATCGATAACCGAGATCGATTTGATGCGGCAATGGTATTTCGAGAATATTCCGTCGTTCAGGCCCGAAGTCGGATTCGAGACGCAGTTTAATGTAACGAGTGAGGGTAGAAATTTCCTGCACATGTGGAGAGTGACCGAGGTGGTGCCAAAAAGGAAGATAGCCTACAATTGGAAATTCAAAGAATATCCGGGTGATTCATTCGTCGTGTTTGAATTGTCCGGGAAAGGCGACTCCACCAGGCTGAAACTGACGGTTAACGTAACGGAGGACTTTCCTGAAAATATTCCCGAATTTACCAGAGAGAGCTGTATCGGCGGCTGGGAGTGGTTTATCAAGGAACGACTGAAGGAGTATCTGGAAAAGGCAGGTTAACAGATTTGCGGGCTCCGGGCCACGCTGGGTCGGGCTCCTGCACTCTAACAGATGTGTTAAGATCATGGGGCAGACGGGGACGCAAGCCCTGAACTTTGATGAGTCTGCCGCCCACAATGCAAGAGGACAGGTCGGTGTTATGTCCCTGAGGTTGCACGAATTTGATACTCGAACCCCAATAAAAAAGGCAGGCGGGTCGCCTGCCTTGATTTTTGCTCCGTGATATGAATATCAGCCTTTGTACGTCTCCGTCAGTTCTGCATTCTGGGCCGGGTCGAACACCTTGAATTCCTGGGTGGGGATGATCGTATCGCGGACGATATTGATGCGAAAACGATGCATCTTCATGATCTTCGCGATGCGGTTGGCCCCGTTGCCGACCAGAGTTTCGGCCATCATCGGGTTGACCACCAGGTCGAACCTTTTGAAGCGGCCGTCGATTTTGGCGCGGTTGAACCAGCGCTCGATTTTGACGGCGACGGTGTCGCGTGAGGTGATGCGTCCGAAACCATGACAGTGAGGGCACGGTTCGGAGAACTGATGCGTGAGCGAAGGGCGGATGCGTTCGCGCGTCATTTCGACCAATCCGAATTCATTGACCGGAAGAATCGATCTTTTGGCGCGGTCATTTTTAAAGGCATTTCTGAATTCGTCGCTCAGGCGCTGACGGTTGGTGCGATTGGTCATGTCGATAAAATCACAGACGATCAGGCCGCCGATATCGCGAAGGCGTATCTGCCGGGCGATTTCCTTGACCGCTTCCAGGTTGGTCCTCAGAATAGTCGTCTCCTGGTCGCCTTTGCCTACAAAACGTCCGGTATTGATATCAATAGTGACGAGTGCCTCGGTCTGATCGATGACGAGGTAGGAGCCTTTTTTGATCCAGACCTTGCGCTCGAGCATTTTCTCGATTTCGGGCTCCAGCTTGTACAGATCGAAAAGCTGGGTATCGCCCTTGTAAAGATCGACACGGTCTTTCAGGTGCGGCATGACATGACGCATGTAAGACATAATAGTGCGGTACTCGCGGCGGTCATCGACCAGCAGGCGAGTGACATCATCAGTGAAAATGTCCCTGATGATGGAGGTGATCATTTCCTCCTCTTTGAGAATTACAGTCGGTGCGGGCATCGTTTCTTTGGCCTTTTTCAATCGTCCCCAGAGCTTGACGAGGCGTTTGATATCCGAACGGAAATCAGCCTCTTCTTTGCCCTCGCCCTCGGTCCTGACAATCACGCCGAATCCTTCGGGACGAAGCGGATTGACTATCTTTTTCAATCTCCGCTTTTCGTTCCAGCTGGAAATCCTCTTGGAAACGCGGACATGATCATCATCAGGTACCAGAACCAGGTATCGTCCCGGTATCGAGACTTCGGTGGTGACGCGCGGGCCCTTGGTCGAAATCGGCTCCTTGATCACCTGGACCAGGACATCCTGGCCTTCCCTGAGGACCGTTTCGATGCCGGCGCGCCGGCTTTTGCGGACAATTTTTTCGGGCGGTTCTTCATCGACGAATTCGGGATCGAAGCGGGTTTCCTGAGGGGAAATCGCCCCGATATCGGAAGCGTGCAGAAACGCCGCTTTTTCGAAACCGATGTCGATAAAGGCGGCCTGCATTCCCGGCAGGACCGTCTTAATTTTGCCCTTGTAAATGTTGCCGACTAATCTTTCGGACTGGGGCCGTTCAAGATACATCTCGACCAGCTTATCGTCTTCCAGGATCGCAATTCTGGTTTCATATTCGGAGCAGTTGACCAGAATTTCTTTCTTCATCTCAGTAATTAACCCCTTTCGGCATTTCGCCAAAAATTTCATCGTCGGCTGGTTTATAGCCTCTCAAGAACTGATTGCCGCTCATTCTGGATTTGCCTTCCGGGAGCAGTTCGGTGATCTCGAGTGCTCCATCGGCGACGGCAATCAAGAGCTTGTGTTTATCAGGAATGATTTGTCCCGGCCGCATTTTCTTTTTAAGGTCGACATCGGCTCTGACAGCGCGAAAGACCTTGAGTTTGCCGCCCCTGAAATAAGAATAGGCGCCGGGAACGGCAGCCATACCCCGAATGAAATCAATCACGTTTTTGGCCGGGAAACCCCAGTCAATAAGGCAGTCGAACGGGGAGATTTTAGGGGCCGGTGTGGCCAGGGAATCATCCTGAAGAATTGTTTTGACCTGATCGGTTTCGATCAGATCCAGTGTCTTTTCGATAACCGGCCCGGCAATTTCAGCCATTTTTTCGTAGAGGGTGCTGAAAGTGTCGTCCGGATCGATTTTTATCTTTTCCTGATAAATGATGTTGCCGGTATCGACCGATTTTTTCAGGAAAAAGGTGGTCAGACCGGTTTCGGTCTCACCGTTGATAATGGCCCAGTTGATCGGAGCCGCCCCCCGGTATTTGGGAAGGAGGGAGCCGTGCAGATTAATTGAGCCTTTGGGCGGCATCGTAAAGAGCTCGGCCGGTAGAATTTTAAAGGCAACAACGACAAAAATGTCGGCGCCGATCTGTTTCATTCCGTCGAGAAACTCCTGATTTTTCATCGATTCCGGCGTGAAAACGGGAAGGCCGAGCCTTTCGGCTTCCGTTTTTACCGGCGATGGAATCATTTTCAGGCCGCGCCCGGCCGGTTTGTCGGGTACGGTTACAACCGCCAGAATTTTGTGATTTTTTTTGTCACACAAATAACTCAGTGCCCGCCGGGCAATTTCCGGCGTGCCCATAAAAACGAGATTCATACAGACTTCGGTTGTGGCAGATTAACCGATAAATTTATGACGCGGCGGCCATTTTTCTAAGTTTATTCAGCTTACCTTTGACCAGGGCTTTTGATAACGACGAAAAGTGATCTATATACAGGACGCCGTTGAGATGGTCATTTTCGTGCTGGATTGCCCGGGCCAGCATCCCGGATGCCTCGAGTATAAATTCTTTTCCCTCAAGATCGGTTGCCTTGACTCTGACGATTTCCGGTCTCTGAATACGTTGATATATTCCCGGAAATGACAGGCAGCCTTCTTCCATTATAACCTCATTCTCGGAGGCATAGATAATTTTGGGATTGATGAAAACTTTTACGGATTCGGTCAAATCAATCGATGTCAAGTCGATGATAAAGATCCTCTTGGAGGCGCCTACCTGCGGCGCCGCCAGACCCAATCCTCCGGCATCTTTCAGGGTGGCGATCATGTCGCTCACCAAATCTTTTACATCCCGGTCAATATCGGTAATTTTTTCGGCCTTTTCTCTTAAAACCGGGTCGCCATAATAAACTATCGGCCTGACTGCCACAAAAACTCCTTAACTACTGGTCTACCTTAGCCGCAATGGAGGACTTCAAGACCTCGATTTTGACTTCATCGGCAATTTTGAGCACGACTTTGTTTTTGTCATCATAGATGGCGAAAATGCTTCCGAATATCCCGCTGTTGGTTACGACCTTGTCACCTTTTTTCAGGTCCGCGAGCAATTTTTCGTGCTCTTTCTGTCTTTTCCGCTGGGGTCTGATAAGCAACAAATACATAATCAGGAAAAGCGGAATCAATATTCCCCATGTTGCAAAGAGCGACCCCCCGCCTTGTGCGGCATCGGGGCCTGCCATAAAAAACGATAAAAAGTTATGCAACTTTTACTCCTTAATAGTTTTATCGTCAGCCTGCTCAATTTCTGAACAGGAAAATTTTGTTGGACACAATATATAACATCCGCTTTTTTGAGCAACACTTTTATTCTATCACTATAACAGACGGCCGGATAGAAAGTTCCGGGAGTCTCTTAAAGCTATTTGGGGGGCTAATTTGATATCTTTCAATGAATTCCCTGACAATCATCGATTATTTGACCGGGCGAGAAATCAAGAGGAGGAAATTGCCCGTATTCCACCGTTATGTTTGGCCCGCGGTAAACAGGAATGGTGAAACGGGTTTTGTCGCGGTCATTTAATTCAATGGTGATTGATTTCCTGAATCGACTTTCCCGGCCCAGGGAGGTCAGAGAAACAAAGCCAAGACCCTCTTCATGGGCGTTAATTTTAAAGGGCAGGCGAACTCTAAGATATTCCTTCGGATAGTCAATGATTGTTATCTTTATTCCCTCGTGCGATAAATTCCTGATCTTAAATGCCATTTCCGCGTCATCCTGAAGAATCGATATATCAAGCAGGCGGGGCATTATATTAATTGGGTAGGTGGTATCGGTAATCTGATAAATATTGGCGGTTAACTGAATCCGATGGGTTTTTGTGGCGGTCAATGAATCGTGCTCATTGGTATAAATGACCGGTGACTTGGTAATCATGCCGTTATAGGTTCTGGAGCCGAATATGATTTCCAGGTCGACATATTCGCCGGGAAGAAGCTGGACCTTTTCCAAAGGTGCCTTGGTGCAGCCTCAGCCGGGCCTGATGTCCAATATTTTCAAAGTATCATCGCCGACGGAATACAGCCGGTACTCGTGGCTTACCGTGCCGTTCTGGGGGACATAGCCGAAATCAAAGGTTGAATCGGGGATATACAAGCCGGGGCCATTGACAGAAGGCAGCGGCTTGACTTTAGAGGATACAGGATTGTCGCCACATGAAAAAATAAATATCAACGGGATTGTTAATATGGTGAAAATGACAATGTATTTGCTTTTGGAATTCATATTACGCTTTGATAAAATTTATACTCATAAATTAAAAGATTTCCTGGGAATGTCAAGCGATTAGTCAGTATTTCACAGACCATAACAGCGTCTCCGCCGCATCTTTGGAGGCGTGTCCGGCACGAATGCCCGAGTATGATATAAAAAAGATTGACAATGATATGATAAGCCGTATTTTTTAAATAGATGAATGGAATCCCGATGAATTCAGTAAGATATATCATATTGATAGCATGCCTGGCTTTGACAATTCTTTCGGCCTGCGACAGGTCGACCGATTCTGATTGTGTAGAAGTTTATGGTGTTGTGTATCAGAGTTTTAATGATTTCGTTGACAGCATCGGGGGTGCCATTGTAAAGATCGGCGGGTATTCGACGGAATCGGATTCACTGGGGCGGTTTCGTTTGAGTGTCCCGGGTAATGAATCTTACTCGGTTTACTGCATACATCCTTTGTATGATACTTTCACCTCCGTAACAAATGTCCCCGATCGTGATTTACATTATGATATTGCTTTGAATGGGCCGGTTTATAATGTCTTCGGAACGGTAAGCAATCCATTAGATGGACCAATCAGCGATGCTGCAGTGCGGTTGGGCAATATTCTGGAAATTTCGGACGACAGCGGTTATTTTATTTTCGAAAATATACCGCAGGGCAGGAAGCAGATATCCTGTTTGTGCGGGCAGTATTTTATATATTCCGGTACTGCGATTGTTGCCGGTGCTGATCTTGAATTCAATGTTAATCTCGAACGAACAGTGGTAAACCTCTCCGGAACGGTAGGGCATATTTTTGACGGTCCGCTGGCCGGAGTGGTGGTAGGCTATGATTCGGTCAAAGTCGATACGACGGATGCAAACGGAGATTATTCATTTATGGATGTGAGTCTGGGGGTGCACATTATCCGCAGCGAATGTGAAGGTTATTATTCAAGTACGGATACGATTTTAATCGACAGTACCGACATAAATTATGATTTCTATTTAAGAAGGCCGATGTTCGAGGTGCTTCCCGTAAGTGAGGATGCCACGGTCGCATTTTATCAACATGTAAAAAGCGGCATGACAACAGAAACTAAATTCGTAGATGTGAATTATGGGCAGTTAAGTGATGTGACAGCGGCATGGCATTTTGAGGATAACAATATGCCTTCCGGAGAACTGGAATATGAATTTTGGGATATTAGGCACCGATTCATAATAAAACTGCCATCCTTGCCGGAAAATGTGACTCCGAATGACGTCGATTCGGCTTTCCTGAACCTTAATATAACAGAGCCGTTTTTGTATCCATATATGCCTCTCAACGTGCGAATGGTTTTGTCGCCATGGGATGAAGAGACAGTGACCTGGAACACCATGCCGGAACGATCGGATGTAATATTGAGTAATTTATATCCATTTGATTCGATGAGGGTGATGCTGGATATCAGCAACCTGTATAAAAACCCTTCTCTGGCTCCATATGGGCTATTTTTTAGCGATTTGTACGAAGATAATAATAATTATTGTGGTACCGAGAATTTTCGTTTCCACTCAGGCGAGTCGGACAGCCTCTCGCGGCGCCCGAATGTCGGACTATTTTTTACCAGATAAAAAAATAAAAGGGCGTATGTGAATACGCCCTTGGTAATTTGGAAAGATTCCGTATCCTATGTCGTTTTGACCTTGGGTGGATTCCAGGCGGGGAGCGAGCGCATCAGGTTGTCAACGATTTCGGCGGCTTCTTCCTGGCTGATACCGGTATTATTAACTCTATATCTGATCATATTGACCCTGATTATTTCGCGCGGCTTGAGATTGCCCTTGCTATCCACACAATCGACGCAGTAATCGCTGTCGAAATTACCGCGAGGGAAATCTGTCTTTTCCTTCATAAGTCTGGCACAAGCCTTGCAAATCGAAGTGGGCATAGGATCCCCTCCCGTTGTTATTATCTATCTATATAATTATCATTCGGTTATAAATCGAAAAGCTTAACCCGAAAAGCGTAAAAAATCCGACGGGGAAGTCGGCAATAAAAGGGCCGCAGGCAGCAGCCTGCGGCTCAAGGAATTCGAAGAATCTTTATTTTAATAACCGGGGTTTGATTCCGGCGGCTTCTCCTCGGATTTGGACTCCTCGGTCGGCTTATCCTCACCTTTATCCTTTTTCATCTTGTCGCGCAAATCTTTAAGTTTCCCGAACAAACCCGGAACAGCCTCCACCAGCGCATCCAGTTTGCCCGGTTTGGCCGAGAGCAATTGAATCCGGTCGCCGTCCATGATGATAAACGCGGATGGCTCAATCTTGGCACCGCCGCCCCCGCCGCCTCCGAAACCACCGCCCTTGTCGGGGCTTTCGCCCTGACCGCCGCCCGCGCCGAAACCGACAGATATTTTAACCACCGGAATAACCGTCTTGTCTCCGACCGTAATCGGTTCGCCGACAACCGTCTGGGAACTGGCAATATCTTTCAGTTCACCGACAATATCTTTGAGGATTTCAGAAACCCTGTTAATCTCCGCCATGATTCTATCCTTTCTTTTTCATTTATGACTTCTTGCCAATTTTGTGTTTTAGCCTGTCAAACAGTAAAGAGCAGACAAATCTTAATATATAAAACATTCGCAATGTGACAAGTCCTTTTCCCTCGAAAATCAATGAACCGGAGGAAAAATCGGGCTTAAAATCGACATGCGACATCAAATTCGGATACATTCCTTTAACCGCCCAGTAATAGCCATACATTTTGCCTGTGTAGAAAGGTTCGGTAAAACCGCCTCTTATTTTTATAGCCAGTTCCTTTATTTTAGTTCCGCCGATTAATGCTTTCGCCATTTTCAGATATTTCACATTGATATCAGAGAAGTCGAACCGCTTTTTTTTCGGTTTCTTTTTCTCTATGTCTTCGGGGATAGCAGCTTTTTCCTTTTCGTCAGATTTAATCGGGAAGGAAAATAGAGTTATGCCGAACACCGAGATATATACTCTTTTCGAGGAAACATCGTAAAGCGATCTCAGGAATGTATATGAGGCGGCGACCATCTTTTCAGACTCGTCGAATTTGGCCCTGATTCTTATGGAAGCCGCAAGCAGCAGCACGACAAGAATTAATAAAACCGCTATGATTATAATAAGAGTCATCATCTATTATACTATGTCGGCGGATATTTTGATAAACCAAGTATTAAAAGCTGCCCGCCGAGGGGCATAATTCGGCCAGGACACACGCGGCGCAATCCGGTTTGCGGGCTTTACAGATGGCTCGACCATGATATATCATGAGGTGGGAGAAGATAATCCAGTCAGCTTTGGGCAAAATCCCCACCAGATCTTCTTCAATTTTGACCGCATCCTTGTTTTTCGTCAGTCCCAGACGGCGGGATAATCGGGTGACATGGGTGTCAACGACAATTCCCTCGGCCTTTTTAAAAGCAGTCCCCAGAATGACTGAAGCGGTTTTTCGGCCGACCCCCGGAAGCCGGACAAGGTCCGCCATTGTATCCGGCAATTTGCCCTGATATTGATTTTCGATAACGGCGGCGGATTCTTTTATTGATTTGGCCTTATTGCGGAAAAATCCGGTGGAGCGGATATCCTCCTCGAGTTCCCGGATATCGGCCTCGGCATAGTCACGAGGCTTCCTGTATTTTTTGAAAAGGTCTTTGGTCACAATATTGACGCGCTCATCGGTGCACTGCGCCGACAGGATGGTTGCGACCAGAAGCTGGTGCGGAGTTCTGAAATCGAGCGAGCAATCAGCCCCGGGATAGGCTTTCTTCAGAAGAGTGACAATTTTTTTGATATGGCTGCCGGTCATAAGCTTAAAATAACAACCCGGTCGATATCGTTGAGGTCTTTGATGACAGTGAAAGTCCGGTAGCGTTTATCATTTTCGGTGAGGCGGGCGATCTTTTCGGTCTGATCATAGCTTATTTCGAACATTATCCGGCCGTTTGGGTTCAGATATGACGGAGCGGTATCAATTAATTTTTTTATCAGGTCCAGACCCTCAACGCCGGCGACCAGGGCGATCTTGGGATCGACCAGCACCTCCGGCTGGAGACCGTCATATTCATCTTCCCGGATATAGGGAGGATTGGAAAGAATAAGATCGAACCTGTCCCCCGGCGGAATCGAATCGAACATATCCGATTTGATAAATCTAATGATACTTTCGACCCCGTGCAGAGCGCCGTTTTTTCTCGCCATGGCGAGCGCCGCCTGTGATATATCCGACGCGGTAACCCATGCTTCCGGCAGCTCCAGGGCCATCGTTACCGCGATAACACCCGAACCGGTGCAAAGATCAAGAATCTGCGGCGATTCGATTTTTTCATTGTTGACATAATTAATGGCCAGTTCGCATAGGGTCTCGGTCTCGGGTG
>JBFMFJ010000100.1:0-10292 GCA_040752235.1 Candidatus Zixiibacteriota bacterium
AGTAAAAAATGGAACCCATGCCCACATATTGATAACTTGAAATATTATCCAAATTGCGAAACATCTCAATTAGGATTTTTCGTTCAATCTGTTTACGAGGCCTAAGTAAATAATTAACCTTATTGAAGCTCTTATCATCCAATGCCATATTACTCATTTTCGCCTCTGGAGGTAATTACTTTATAGTAGTAGTCAAATGATTTTACTCCAACATCCCAATTGCTTTTAACCTTTATTATTTTTTTAATGGTGTCCACTTTGTTTTTTTCAGTTTGAAATGTTATGGTCGTCATTTGTGTGGTTGTGCTTGTCTTTAATGGCGGATGTCTGAAGGCTGACTTTCTTGGAATGTTATGCAAAGCCAATGCCGTTGTTTTGGTACTTTCTGCGGCAGCTTCTATTGTATCCTCCAATATGTCAGTCTGTTCTTCAATTCTACTTTTTGATACTTTATATTTTTTGGATAAATAGTCAATGAGGGGTCTTGCTGTATTAGACATAAGATTCTTTATCTTTATGTATGCGGCGCTTTCCTGGTTAAACCCGTTTTTACTAGTGTTTATTGGTAATTTATGCGGATTATTTGTTTCAAGCAGTACAATACCTCTGAATTCATTATATATGGAATGAAATTTGGGTAGCTCGGCCCTACTTCCGGTCCAGCCAGTGGTTTCACTTACATCGTCAGATAAAATCAAACGATTATTCATAAAGATATTCCAACCAATGTGACCCTTTGTCTTTTTCAATCGAGAAACTAGCGTCGGTTCAATCCAGCAAATAATAGTTATTAAAATATCGCTATACTTTTCTTTATAGATTGCGGGTTGGAAGCCTATTGGCGTTATTATACTAATTTCAAAATGTTTTTGTTTTTCCTCATTTATTATGATATCTATATTATTTTGAATAAACAGAGTATAGTAAATTTGTGTGGTTTTCTTGAAATCATCTTGGAACTTTACAGTAAACGCATCTTTTGTTTCTGGATATAACTCCGTTATAATAAGCCTTGTATATGGCTTTTCACCCCTTTTTAATTTACTACCCAAACTAATCTCAATAGGGAGCTCCCAGCTATCAGGATCTTCGGCCCATTTATTGACACTAAACGTAAACTTGTTGTATTGTCTACCGTCATCTGTCTCAAAAAAAATATTATTACCTAACTTAAATATTGAACGTTTTAGGCCTATACCATAGATGCCAATTCCCTTATAATTTTGCTCGGGATTAACATAGCCAAGACGAAAAACATGCTCGATCAAATCAGTTAATGTGATACCGCCGCAATTGTCATATATCTCAAACTTTGATTTATTAAATGACAATTCTATTTTTCGTCTTTCGTGTAAATCATTTTTGACATAGGCATCTACTGCATTGTCCATCAAATCCAAAATACAATCATGTATCGTGATATCTTGTGTAAGGGTTTTAATGAATAATCTTTTTGTTGGGTAAAATTTAATATTTTGTGTCATGACATCACCTTGTTTATAAAAATATAAGTATTATAATCCCAATAATCAAAAAAGCTCGCCTATTCGAACGACTCGTCCGGGCTCGGGTAGGAGCCGGTTTTGACGTCGCTGATGAAGGCGGCTGCCGCTTTTTCGATGATGTCGGCCAGGTCGGCGTAGCGGCGGACAAATTTCGGCTTGAACTCATCGTACAAGCCCAGGATATCATTTATCACCAGCACCTGCCCGTCACACTCTTTGCCGGAGCCGATGCCGATTGTAGGTATGCGCACCAGTTTCGTGATCTCCGCGGCGGTCTCGGTTTGAATCAATTCGAGCACCATCGAGAACGCGCCTGCTTCCTCGAGAGCTTGGGCCGATTCGAGGAGGTACTGTTTCGAGGCCTCCTTGCGCCCTTTCACTTTGGCGCCGCCGAAACGATGAATCGACTGCGGCGTGTGGCCGATATGCCCCATCACCGGGATACCGCACTCGAACAGCCGCTTGACCGTTCCGACCATCTCGATACCGCCCTCGATCTTGACCGCTTCGGCATAAGCTTCCTTAAGAAACCGTCCGGCATTGGTGATGGCAACCTCCAAAGAGGGCTGATATGACAGGAACGGCATGTCGGCGATGACCAGGGCATTCTTTGTTGCGCGCGCCACGGCGCGTGTGTGGGCCAGCATGACATCCATGGTTATCGGGAGCGTGCTCCGCTCGCCATGGATAACCATTCCGGCGGAATCGCCGACCAGAAGGGAATCGACGCCGGCCTTGTCAAGAAACTTGGCGGTGAAATAATCATAGGCGGTTAAAACGGCAATCTTCTCGCCCTGTTTTTTCTTTTTTATAAACGTACTGACCGTAATTTTTTTGGCCCCGTTGGATTCATTATGCACGGACATGAAAGCCTCGATTATTTGACGGTATGTCCCGCCGGGACATAGTACTTCTTGCCGGTAATCGGTTTCTTGATTTCTTCCACCAGATTCTCGAAATCATCCTGATTGGCGACAAAATCGATATCATCGGTCTTGACCACCAGCAGGGGGGAATCATCATAATGGAAGAAGAAATAGTTGAAAGCTTCATTCAAATCATTGATATAATCGATATCGATATTTCGCTCGAAACCGAAATTCCGTTTCTTGATTCGGTCCAATAGCATCGGCGTCGATGTTTGCAGATATATGGTCAGGTCGGGCTTGGGGATATCGGATTTCAACAGCGGCAGGATTCGTTCATACAGAATCAGTTCTCGTTTGGAAAGATTGACGGTGGCGAAGATATGATCACGAATGAATGAATAGTCGGCGACGATTTTTTCCGCGAACAGATCACGCACCAGGAGTGACTGCTGCTGCTGTTGGTAGCGAGTCAGGAGAAAGAACAACTGGACTGAGAAGGCATATCTTTTCCGGTCTTTGTAAAAATCGACCAGGAAGGGATTATTCATGGCATCGTCCGACAAAAGCTCGGCGCCTATCTTTTGTGCCAGCATCCGTGCCAGCGTTGATTTCCCGGCGCCGATGACGCCCTCAATGGCGATATAGTTAGGTGTTGACATGTATGCTGCTGAATTCCTTATATAATATTATGCCCTGCCTGTCTTTTTTCTTAAGATATGAATCGAACCGCTTCTTTGTCAATGGATGGACCAGATCCGGATCGATCTGCAGCAGAGGAACCAGCACGAACGGCCGTTTTGTCATTCTGGGATGCGGCACGATCAGACGCTCCATCTTGCATTCCTTATCTCCGAACAGGAGAATATCAATGTCGAGTGAGCGCGGTTGGTAGTCACCCTTGCCGCGGCGTCCCACCTGCTTTTCAATGTTTTCGATATTGGCCAGAAGCTCCAGCGGAGTATAGTTGAACTGACCCTTGAGTGCCATATTGAGAAAGGATGGAGAATTCTCGCTCATTTCGACGGCCTCGGTAACATAGAGTGGAGAAATGTCGATAGTCTCGAAACCTTCCATTGCAGATATCAGTCGGCAACCGGCCAGAAGGTTATTTTCGCGATCGCCAAGATTTGAGCCCAATCCCAGATAAACGGTCTGCGGCATTTTTATCTCCTTTTTGGCCTTTTTCATTCTTTACTATTAGTATCGGCCAAAATTTTGGAAGTATCAGGCTGGCGCCGCGTTACTTCAATTTCGATGTGATCGATCGTCCCGGCAATCGGCGGGATCATCTTTCTTATACGTAATGTGACCCTGAAAACCGGAAAACCTTCGAGAATGGCATCGGCTATGGCCCGGGCCAGACTCTCAATAAGCGAGAAGGCCTTACCCTCGACGATTTCCTGAATTTTCTGATATACGGCCACATAGTCAACCGTGTCCTTGATGGAGTCGCTTTGCCCCGGCGGGGCGAGATCGGCCTCGAGTTCGCAATCGACCTCATAACGCCGGCCGGTTTCTTTTTCGGCGGCCGAAACGCCGTGATAGCCATAAAAGACCATTTTGTTGAGACGGATAACATCCATATCTATTCTCCGCTAATTGACCTGATAGTCATTTTCCGGGACAGGCGCTGATAAGCCTCCTTGTAGTTTTCCGGGCCTGCCGTCAACGACAACCTGATATGTCCCTCGCCGATTTCACCAAAAGCGGTGCCGGGAAGGGTTAAAATTCTCTTGCGCCTGAGCAGCGCCGCCGCATAGGACGAAGATTGCTTTCTTTTCGGTATTTTGACCCAGAGATAGGGAACCGAACGATCACCGATAGGGGTCCAGCTCATTTTTTCGACCAGCCGGAGCGCCTCAAGACGAGATTGCGTTATTAACTTGCGAACCGCTTTGAGCTCGGCCGATGGGAAGCTCTCTATAGCTCCAATGGCGGCTTCAATCCACACCTTTGGAAATGCGGGTGTCAGTGTCTGACGAATGACGGCCAACCCGGCGACAGTCTCCGGCGTTCCCACGGCAAAACCATAGGGGAGATAGGGCAGTCCGAATGTAAAGGGGAAGGAAAAAATCTCCATGCCGACTTTATCGCCACCCGGAATAGAACCGAGAGGCCGGAATTTTTCCTCGGTGAGAGAACAATAGGCGGCGTCATTTATGATGAACATATTTTGTTTGGAGGCGATTCGAATTAGTTCGGCCAGTTCGGTGTCATCAAGCACCGTCCCGAACGGGTTGTTGGGATTGTTCAGGGTCAGGATTTTAGCGGCCTTGCCCAGATTTGAGGTCAATTTCACGAATGACGGTTTATAACCTGTGTGTGTTGATATGGGATAGGTGACCGGGACCCCGCCTACGGCGATAGCCAGCCTCTTGTAAAAAGGTAAACCAGGCTCCGGGCAAAGGACAATATCTCCATATTCAACATAGGCCAGAAAGATGTCAAAAATTATTCGATGTATGCCCTGGCCGATATAAATTTCATTCCGGGCGTCAACCCTTATATCATATTCGCGCCTGAACCAGGCGGCGATCGTC
Source organism: Candidatus Zixiibacteriota bacterium (assembly GCA_040752235.1). GTDB lineage: Bacteria > Zixibacteria > MSB-5A5 > GN15 > PGXB01 > PGXB01. The sequence goes on from JBFMFJ010000100.1 coordinate 4,915, forward strand.
TCTTTCAGTTTCAGCAGGTCGGCGGCATCAGCCATTTCCAGGGCTTTTTCGGAGAAGGCTTCCTTCATCTCCTTTACCGGCCAGACAAAATGCCCCAGATCAATGGTTGGCACCCGCTTTTCGGTGGACTTCAAAGTCCGCCGCGGATAAAATTCTTCCAGATCAAAGGGGAAATGATACAGCCGATCAGCTTTTTCCAGAACTACCTTTTTTATCATAACTTGCGTTCCTGCCTGATGGCCTCACCGATTTTCATCAGCCTTTCGACTTCTGAATTGTCAAGATGGACTATTTCTCCGGCACCCTGCGCAATATAAAATATTTTTGCGAAATGTTCAACCGTTTCCATTCGATAGAAAGACTCCTCGAGGTCGCCGCCTATCGTCAGTACACCGTGATTTCGAAGCATAAAGGCCACATGCTTGTCTATAAGACCCTTAAGGCTGTCGGGGACGGCGTCGGTACCGGGCGGGGCATAATCGGTCAGTGGAATCTCTCCGACGGATAATATGGCTTCCGGCAGAACATCCCCTGGTAATTTACGCCCCAATACCGTCAGGGCGGTAGCATAAGGAGGATGCGCGTGGCAGCAGGCCCTGATGTCGGTCCGGCTTTGATAGACAAAGAGGTGCATCAGCAATTCGGAGGATGGCTTTCCTTTGCCCGAGATCAGAACACCTTTTGAATCGACCAGGATCAGGTCGTCCGGATCGAGAAGTCCTTTGGCCGACCCCGAAGGAGTTATCAGGATTTTATCATTGTCAACAAGGCATGACAAATTACCGTCAGTGCCGGGGACAAAGCCATCCCGATACAACCGGCGGCCGATTTCGACCATCAGATTTCTTTCCGCGGAGTAATTCATATAAACTTAAAAGTTATAACCAATTAATTTAAATGTCAATCACTTGACAGCAGTTATTTTCTAATTTTGGATACACCCTTACGTATATTTTAATGCATTGGTGTTCAAAAATTTAGGGCAAAGGAGCCACAAAAAAAGGAAACAATGGAGGCGAAGGACCGGTATAATTTCTAAATAGCTTGTGAAAAAAGTCAATAAATGTATTGACAATGGCAACTTAAAGCCGTATAATAGGAAGCTGTGTTGTTTGGAGGTTGAACTTGAGATACGGGTCGTTTTCTATCTTGGGGGCTGGTTTTCGTTTCCTTTCCCTCAGCATAATAATAATCGTCTGCATTATTGCAGGCATTTTAATCGCGTCCAATCTTGATTTCACCAAGGAATCGGCCGCCAATGTTTCGGACCAGAAATATCCGGTGGTACAAAATGAAGACGGTGAAAATGAATCGCCGTTCGTGGCGGTCGTGGATAATGTCCAGGACGCCGTGGTCAATATTGTTGCCGAGGTTGCCTCGGATTACAGCTATCAGGATGAATTGTTCTGGCGTTTTTTCCAGATTCCTCAGGAGCCCTCGGTATCGAGCGGATCGGGATTTTTCTTCCGTGAGGACGGCTATATCCTGACCAATTATCATGTCGTAAAAAACGCCAAAAAAATTGTGGTTCGGACTTCATCGGGGTATCGTTATGATGCCACTTTTGTCGGTGCCGATCCGCTGACCGATCTGGCGGTTCTCAAAGTGGAGCCGCAGGAGAAGGTTACCTTTATTCCATTCGGTAATTCCTCCAGGATTATGGTTGGTGACTGGGCCATCGCTATCGGAAATCCTTTCCCGCAGCAGGGATTGGATCGGACCGTAACAGTCGGCGTTATTTCGGCCAAGGGGCGCAGCAACCTTCGGTTTGGTGAAGGCACCCCGCGTTATCAGGATTACATTCAGACCGACGCCTCCATCAATCCCGGCAATTCCGGGGGACCGCTGTTGAATCTAAAAGGTGAGGCGATTGGCGTCAATGCCGCCATTTCCAGCCCGACCGGGGCTTCAGTTGGTATCGGTTTTGCAATACCGATCAACCTGGCTCGTTCGATTGTCCCCGATCTTATTGCCACCGGCAAGGTTTCGCGGGGTTGGCTGGGTGTTTATCTGGCCAATGTCAACGAGGCCCAGGCTCGCCAGCAGGGACTTGACAAGGTTAAGGGCGTTTATATAGAAAATGTTTTCGATGAATCGCCGGCGGCCGATGCCGGTATTAAGGCCGGTGATATTTTGCTGAAATTCAACGGTGAATCGATTCTTGACGCCGACCAGTTCTCAGTCCTTATCTCGACCGCGCCCAAGGATCGCGATTCCCAGATGGAAGGAATTCGTGACGGCAAACGGATGAATTTCAACGCCCGTATAGTTGACCGTGAGACATATCAGCTGGCGCATTCATCGCAGTTCGAACAGCCGAATCAGCGCGTGAACTGGCTGGGAATGGAGCTGCTGTCTTACAATGAAAATATTGCCCGGCAGATTAATGCCGAATATTTTCCGGGCGTATTTATTAACAGGGTGATTAAGGGTTCTCAGGCCTATCTGGCCGGTGTTATGCCCGGATCGATTATCACTCAGGTGGACAACAAGGAGATAAAAAACCTGGCCGATTTGCAGATAATTGCCGAAAGTCTTCAAAGCAGGAATACGGCGATACCGTTTCTGCTGGTCGATCCGGGTGGTTCTATAGAGTACAAGGCCATCAGGCCTTAGTGTAAGGGTACTGCCGATGCTATGGGTACTCTTTTTTAAGGAGGATTGTTGATTTATTGTGGCTAAGCAATCATTAAAGTACCGTGATGAAGACAGATCTCTGGATCTGTATCTCCGAGAAATCGGGGAAACGCCACTTATCGACGCTGCCGAAGAAGTGAGACTGGCGAAACAGATCAAGCAGGGCAATATGAAGGCCCTGGAATCATTAACAAAGGCCAATCTCAGATTCGTCGTCTCTGTCGCCAAGCAGTATCAGAATCAGGGCCTGTCGCTGGCCGATTTGATCAACGAGGGCAATATCGGTCTGATCAAGGCGGCCAAGCGTTTCGATGAAACGCGCGGCTTCAAGTTCATCAGTTATGCCGTGTGGTGGATTCGTCAGGCAATCCTGCAGGCACTGGCCGAGCAGAGCCGTATCGTACGGCTGCCGCTCAATCGTGTCGGGACTCTTCACAAGATAGGTAAAATCTCGAGCTCGTTAGAACAGGATCTGGGACGCGAGCCGTCGCCGGATGAAATCGCCAAGGAGCTTGACCTGTCGGAAGGTGAAGTGTCGGACACGCTGAAAATCTCCAACTCGCATCTCTCGCTTGATGCGCCCTTCTCGGTTTCGGAGGATAATTCGCTGATCGATATCCTCGAGGATGAATTCCAGCCGGCTCCCGATGAGGAATTGCTGGAAACATCCCTGAAAATGGAGATCGAGAAGGCCCTGGATACATTAACGCCGCGGGAAGCCGAGGTGATCAGCCTGTATTTCGGGCTTAATCACGAAAAGGCTCTAACGCTTGAAGAGATCGGCGCCCGTTTTTCCCTGACCCGGGAAAGGGTGCGCCAGATCAAGGAAAAGGCGATCCGCCGTCTGCGCCATGCATCGCGGAGCCGGTCGCTGCGAGCATATTTGAATTAAAAATTGAATCATTCTCTTTTTTGAAAACCGCCTTCGCAGGCGGTTTTTTTTGACTGAATTGTGGTTATTACTGCAATATGATTTTCACCCCTGCGTCCGCTAGCTGGATCCAATAATTAGATTGACTTACTGATATCGAGGAAATATTATTATGTTCAATGCATGACTTTTATCTGAAAATCATGAAAAATCTCAAAAACTGGGATCTTAAACTATATCTGGCTATTTATATTATTTTTGGTGCCTACCTGTTTTTGTATGCCTACCCGGCCAAACCATACAGCGAAACAGGGATAATATGGGATATGATATGGCTCGACGCCTGGGCTCTGTCATTTTTCTTCATTGTCATTGCGGTCTGGAGATCGGATTATTCCAGGCAGCTTAAATATATTTTGTCCCTGCTTGGTCTCTCGCTTTTTGGATTCATCGCAGTAAACCTGTTTTTCGATGGAACTCCCTTCGGCCTCAACGCCTACTGGGGAGATCAGAAATTCAGACTTGCCATGATTCAGAAAATCATCACTTTTGGATGGAATACCGATTTTTATTATAAGGATCTGCCGCCATTTTATCCGTCGCTGTATTATTACATTCTGGCCATGTATGCCCGTTTATTCTCGCTTGAAGCATACAAGATGCTCAAGATAGGCAGTATGCTCATCTACGCGGTCGGACCGATATTTCTCTTTTATGCCTGGAAAAAAGTCCTGACACCGTTCCGAGCGTTTTTTATCGCGATGGCAGCTTTTATTGTCTGTAATTTCGGGATGCCGTTCGTGTTTTTTTCGCCGCCGGCTTTTTTGGCTAATCTGTTTTTTATACCATGGTGGTTGTATTATATTGAGCGTGTAAAAAATCCCGGCGCCGATTGGAAGTACTACATTTGGGGGGGATTGGCCGGAGCGGCAATATTCATGACGTATTTTTATCCGTTTTTTATCGGCGGCTTCCTGATTATCTGCAGAATGACACTCTTTCGGGAATGTTCATTCATAAAAAGCTCGAAATACTTTTCCTTCGGTAAAGCCCTGGGGATACTGGGAATGAGTGCCCTGTTCAGTATACCATACTGGCTGCCGGTATTTATTTCAATCATCGTAAATGGATTTGATCGTTCCAGAGGCGGATGGCACCATATCGGCAGTACTGGATTCGACTATTCATATCTTGAATTCTCAGCAATGGGCCTGCTTTTCCTGATTTCTATATTATACATGGTCCGGCGCCGTAAATCGCCGCTTCTTAACGGACTGCTGTTGCTCATCGGGACCTCGATTTTCTATCATCTTTTCGCCTCGATTCTTGGGGGGATCGGCCGCCCGATAAATCTTGCCAAGTCATTGCACTTTGTGGAAATGGCGTCCGGCACGGTGATTGGTCTCTTCTTTGCCGATATATTTCGCTGGGGACGCCTGGCCCGAAGGATGAAGGGAGTACTGCTTGTCTTGCTGGCTGCAATGTCTCTTGTCGCTCTGAATAATTTTAATGGCCTTGTTAAGCATGATTGGGTGAAGACAGCCCGCACCTCTAAGGTTCCGACATGGAATACGGATGCCGCCGAAATGACCGGGAGAGCGGGAAAAGTGTTTCTATGCGGGTATGAAGAACTAATGAGTTTTTATCCGGTTTATACTTTCATTGCCGCCAATGAGCATTATTCACACCCTGCCTCCAGACTCAAAGAACGATATGATTTCCTGTATCTCCTTAAGGAAATAGATGACCCGTTTTTATTTAATCTGGCCCTTCGCCAAAATATATATAATCCAATTGATTATTTTATGCCACGTCTTGATAATAATCAATTCGAAATAATCGTTTCGCTAAGCAATTATCCGAATCGTTT
>JBFMFJ010000101.1:0-10282 GCA_040752235.1 Candidatus Zixiibacteriota bacterium
CAGTTTTGCCATTGAGGTATAGAAATCAGGTTTGATTTTCAGAGCTTCCTGATATGATGCAATCGCCTCCTGAAGCTTCCCGGCGGTGGCGTACATATCGCCCCTCGTGTCATAGGGATTCGCCTCTTCCGGAGCCAGTTCGATGTACTTATTGATGGCCCAAAGCGAGCTGTCGTAGTTGCCGTTTTCGCTGTAAGCATAAGCCAGCTTATTGTAGGTGCTCTTGTCAAGCGGATCGACTTCGAGCAGCCGCCGATAATAAGCGATCGATGAATCATAATCGCCGATCGTGAAGTTTACCCAGGCCAGATCCCGGAGCGCAATTTTATCTTCAGGATCACGCTCTAAAATCTGCTGAAGCTGTTCAATGGCCCCGGGATAATCCTTCTCCTGGAAAGCGTACCTTGCCGCGATATATCCCTTCTCGCGCCAGTTGATGTTATCCGAATACTTTATGGCCCTGTCAATATAGGCTGAATCCTCCAGCTCCGACAGGTAATAGTATACCATGGCAAATGTGGAATCGTACTGCAGCGCCTTTCTGAAGCCGGCGATGGCATCCAGTCCATAGAATTTGTCATAATAATCCAACGCTTCAAGATAGCACCGGTACGCCTCCCGCGATGATGTCGTCACCTCGGATACACTCCGGTCAACCTCTTTCTGCGCACCGGAAGGCAGAGCCATGTTCTGCCTGACGAACACCGTTATGCTGTCCACCAGCGGGAAAATGTCACCGCCGGAAGCCCCTTCGATTCGTTTGGAGGCGGTCGTCATGCCGGATTGCGCATCGATCAACTGCACCGCCACAATCAGATTCGGCTCGATTTGCATTATATCACCGAGAAGCAGCCATCGGGCATGAGTCTGCACGGCTACCTCGGATGCCAGTTCACGCGTAATGACCTTCTCATCCGCTTTGCCTTTCTGTCTCAGGACATCGTGAATTCGCTGCGCCGGGATTATTTGAAGATAGTGCGACTCCGCCAGATCGGCTATCAGGAGATTGGCAATCATCTCGCCTATACGTGTCGAATCAGATTTATCCCCCATGTTTTCGAAATTCATGATGGCCAGCCGGTTTTCATAGGCGATAACTTCCTGTGACGGCCGGATATCGATCTGCCAGTCCTTGAGAACCAGGAATATTAAAACCGCGGCGGCGGCAACGAGAGCGGGCCAGTATCTCGGCTTGAAACGGCGAATATCGAAAATTTTGCCACGTTCGGGGGAGGTTTCGGATAATTCAGCAGATTTACCGGCCGAGTGCGCCAGTTCGCGGATAGCATCATCGCTTTTCATCAGGTCGGCCGCGGCCTGCATCGCCTGTAGTTCGGAAAAACAGAAATCGCATTCCAGAAGATGCTGCTCGAACATGAGCCGCTCCTGTTCTTCAAGCAGCCCCAACTCGCAATGATGCAACATCACCCCGACTTTTTTATCGGTGCACTCGTTCATGACTCGACCTCATTTCGTTTCCCAAGGCACTTCGCCAGCATTTCTCTGGCGCGGGAGAGAATGACGTAGGAATTTCCGGCTTTGATTTTCAGGCGCCGGCAGACTTCCTCGATGGAGTACCCCTGATAATGCAGGTTTATTATCCTGGCATATCTCGGGTTGGCGGCAAAAAGCTCCTTGAGGCACTTCAGTAGTTTAAGCCTCAGGCCGGGGGATTGTGACAGATCCGGTCTGGAGCAATCCTCGGGCGGCGCCTCGCTCACCCTTGCCTGTGTTGTCCGTTTCCGTTTTATGTAGGCCAGGATGCGGTAATCAAGAACCTTGGCGGCCCAGGCCGAGAAACTTATCTCGAACTTGATACCCTTATATTCACGGGCGACCGCCAGGAGGGCTTCCTGCGCCACGTCCTCCGAGTCATTCTTTTCCCATATTCTCTGGTGAACGATTGCCCGGAATCTAACAAGAAGCGCTTCGAACAGTTCTTTTTCGGCGCTTTCGCCGTCCCGGATGGCTTTTTCGAACAGATCGTTGATATTCAATGGGACTTCCCGTTTATCGCGGTGTTCGCCAATAATATACCGACCGCTTCTCCGTCAAACAAGCCCATTTTAGGAGGATTTGATACAATTTTATGGGATTTTATGCGAATACAAAGTGGAAATATTGTCGAAAAAATGGCTGAAATTAAATTCGCCTTGCCCCAATCTTTATCTACCGTTATTCTGTGCCCCACCCCTTGGCATGGGTTTTGAGAAAATGTTTCGACATTTTTCTTTTTGCAGATCGCGCAAGCGGAAAGATGCCCGGCGCTTTTGGCAATAATGACAGCAAATTGATGGTAAATCGATTCAGAGACTATTATAGGGGCGGTTTAATTGAACCAAATATCCATATACGTCATTGCGAGCGGAGAAATGCGCCTGCGGCGCAGCTCGAAGCGTGGCAATCACGCTGCTTGTTGCTCAAATGTTACTATTATGCTGAGACGTAACGAGATTGCCGCGTCGCTCAACCTCGCCGGATGGCTCGGTTTCGCTCCTCGCAACGACGATTAGAGGCCCAATATGAATACTAAAGAAACGCAATCGGGTGGCCGCGCCAAATTTATTTGGGCGGGGTCTTCCGAAGGGGCCGACCCGCGTGTCGGCCCATTAAGGGGAATAGATGCATCGAAAATTTAAAAACGCAAAAACAAAGCCAATTTCGTGTAAGCTTAAACATGCATGGGAATTACGGAGAATTGTTCGGCTAAAAATTATATAAGATGATATCAAACTGATGTGAAAATTGCTTGATGCTATATGTGGTGTCGGGTGCCCTTCTTTTCATTCAGGGTCTTCGACGAGACCCGACACCACTTTGGGTACTTTTTGCCAAGACAAAGCACAAGTGCTGTCAGGTCTCTGCACCTGACAGCACAAAAAAGATGGGGCAGATGTGAGCAGACCTCCTGAGCTTCGATGCGAAGGATCTGCCGCCAACAATAAAGTGATCGGTCGGTCCTCAGACCGACCGCGGCGGGGTTGGGCACCCGCCGATCACAATTTATAAATTATACGTAGGGGCGACCCTTGTTGAAAATCCCGAACATAGTGAGGGGCGGTCGCCCGGCATCAAGGAAAGAGGGCGGGGGCCCTTCATTTCATTCAGGATTTTAACAAACCCCGCCCCTACAGGAATATCTAAATACATGCAAACGCTAAGGCAATATGCGTGCATTATGCCATCTTTGATGATTTCGTGATTCTAAAACGAATAACCGGCGGAGATGCGGAAGGTCTCGTCGAAATTGGAATTGTGAAGATAGGCCAGGTCAACCTTGATGTTTCGTATATCGACACCGATCCCGCCGGTGAAATTGCCGATATCGAAACCGGCCCGGCCGAACAACATCTCGCGGTACGACAACTCCCAGCCGAAATGCGTATCGAGCGACAACTCACTCATCCAGTACTGCGCCCCTTCGCGGATACCTTCGAATTTGACATCACCCGACATCACCATTCGCCCGGTGAAATCATTATATGTATGATGCAACAGCAGTCCCGGTTTGACCGTCGGTAAAATCGATTCGGTAGTGCCGCCTTGATAACGTATGAAGCCGGAAGTGATATCGGTCACGACCAGCCCCAGCCGCGCGAAATCGAAAGGTGCATACAGACCGCCGACATCAGCCGTCAACCCATAACCGGAAAAAGTACCAAGATCGCGATAGATAATCCTAACCGTAACGCCGACATCAAAACGATCCTTAATTTTCCCGGCCAGCGATCCGGCCAGCAAATAGTCGCCATGCGATTCCTCGCGCACCACATACGGCCGCTGGGTGGTCGGGTCGAGATCAGTGATTTTGATACCGCCGCCGCCCAGATAATAGAAATAGAAACCGTAGGATTGAATCATGAAGCGCTCATCGCCGCGATATTTGCCATAGCCGACAAAATCATGATTGAGAAGCGAACCAAAAGTCTCGGAATGCATGGCCAGCAGGTTATGTCCGGTCAGATAATTCAACCCGGCCGGGTTCCAGTAACCGGCGGAAGCATCAAACGGTCCGGCGATAGTGGCGCCGCCCATGGCCAGCGCCCGCCCGCCGACGCCAAGACTGAAAGGATCTCCGGCATATTTGGCGGCATAAGCCGGCATGACCATCAAAAGGCACACAATGATGAGTATTAATCGTCGCATCGTTCCAATATATTGTCCGACGTTAACCGTGGCAACATCAACTAATTATTTTAACATAAAAAAGGCGGGATTTGATTCCCGCCCTTGTATTTTATCAAAATCAACTTACTTTTTCTCACCCGACATCGGGCACGGCTTCTTGCACTCAGCCATTTTTTCGGGAGTGCAGCCGGCCATATGACCTTCCGCCGTCGAAAGAACCTTGGTCGCGAAACCGAATTCGGTCATAGCAGCCGCCAGCTTGGTGGCATCGGTCGTGGCCGGATCGAAACAGATAACAGCCTGGCCGTTTTCGGTATCGAATTTCTCGACACAATAAATGCCTTCGGCCTCGCCAAGCATCTTGCCCAGCTTTTCGACCGCCTCGGCATCCTTCAAACCTTCGACCGCCATTGTGGCGTTGGAACAGCTCATTTTCTTTTCGGCCGTGGCGTCTGTGGTCGTGGCATCCTTGGCCGAGGTGCAGGCTTTCCCGGTGATGGCGCATTTCCCGGCTTTGAGACTTTCACAGCCGGAACCGGCCATAACCGGAGCCGCGAACATCGTAACTGCCAAAGCAAATACAGCAGTGAAAGCAATAAATCTTTTCACGTAGGGGATCCTCCAGTACTTAAGTGGTTAGTAAACTATATGCCTATATTATACTTATCCAGTCCCATTTGTCAAGAAGATTATACCCGCCAGATTACCGTAAGTTCACTGCTTGAAAGAGAAAATACCAAAAAAAAGCGGGCCTGTTTTTGCAGGCCCGCTGCTGTTGGGACTATAGGACTAATGTTAAAGCTAACTGCTCTGAGGATTACTGCTTACATCTCTTTATTTTTAACTTCTTCGACTTTCTTATCGGCCGATTCTTTGGCCATGTCGGTCGAAACTTTCATGTATTCGCTTTTATATCCGAGACTGGTGATGGCCGTAGCCAGTTCAGTCGGATTCACCTTGGCCGGGTCATATTTCACGGTAGCATGTTCCTTGACATGGCTGACCTCGGCAACTTCATTGACACCTTCATATTTCATCAAAGCGGTTTTGACCTGGTTTTCACAGCCGGCGCAGGTCATTCCCTTGACCGAGAATTCCGCGGTGGCAAATTTTACCAAATTTCCGGCCTCGCTGTTATTCTTCGCAGTCATTTTGACTTCGCCGGTTCCAGCGGCACACTGTTTACTGCCAACCATATTGGCGCCGGCCATAGTGGCATCAACATTCGAGGTGCTGCCCATTTTGGCGCCGCTCTTGTTGCCATCACAAGCCATAACATTTGACTGGGCACCGACCATGATCAATCCCAGCATAATTGCGAATCCGAAAAATATTGCTTTTCTCATGAGTGTTTCCTCCGTCCTTATGTGGTTTTCTCTGATGCTACACTTATTTTTCTCACTGCCAGTCCTGAGAGGTTCACTAATATACAGGACTAAATCTGTCTGCTTTGATATGTTAAACAATTCTGGTCCGCGAAAGGTTCCTTTTTTGTAAAGATTTGGAGGAAATATTCCTGAAAGGAGAGAGTATTGAACCGTAAGTTGATAGCCCGTAAATAGATGTATTATATGTGTGTGATGAGGTTGAGATTTCTGGCGGCTTTGATATGCTCCAGTCTGGTCGTAAGATTATCCCAATACTGGTGCTTTTCTGCAAACGCGATTTTCTTGAATGATAGATAAATCTCCGGGCAGTGATTGTTTATTATCTCTTCGATATTGAGCCAGCTTTGGGCTTTTGGGCTGCTGATTTTAAGGCGGTATATCCAGATTGACTGAACTACCTTTTCGAGCATACTCAACTGCAATTCTATATTTGTAATGAGGGGCATAACGGGGGAAATAAGGGCGAAGGTTTTGACACCAGCCTCATTCAGTTTTTTCAGAGCTTCGATTCTTTGCCGATTTGATGGCGCCTTATCCTCGAAAATAATCCGCGATCGCTCGGTCTGGAAGGCAAAAGAAAATCCCACCGATGACCCGGGCATGGCGAGAAGAAGATCGATATCGCGAATGACGAGATCCGATTTGGTCAGGATACAGGCGGAAAATCCATTGATACATAACAATTCGAGAGCCTGGCGGGTGTGCTGAAGCGTCTTTTCTATCGGCTGATAGGGATCGGAATCCTGGCCGATAATAATCGTCTGTTTGTCAATACTGGCCAGTTCCCCCTGAAGCCTGGCCGTGAAATCATGGTGAATTTGGATCTCCCCGGACCAGTTTATATCAGGATTATCATGGCCGTAGCAGTAGCGGCAATTATGCTCGCATCCGAAGTACGGCCCGATTTCATATTTATAATCGGGCAGAGAACCTGGCTGGAGAATATGCCCTGGCGGACAGGTTATTATTTCGACACTCATGATAAATAAGAAAAGGAATTTGGTCGTTTAGAGATTGAAAGTCTTCCTATAAAATGATACGAAAATATGTCGCGCCCGTCCAGGTATTAATGGGGCAATTACACAATATAAATTCCCAAAAAAAAGACAGGCCGCATGGACCTGTCTTTAATATACCATTATATATATTTCTTTTTCAGCTTACTTCCTGGCGCTCCTTGAGGTCATCGTTGATTTTCTTCTGGGCGGCATCCTTTTTCTTTAGCATATATTCCACCGCCGCGCTGATAAAATCCCGGAAAAGCGGGTGAGCTCTGGTCGGGCGGGACTTTAGCTCCGGATGGAACTGTGAAGCCACGAACCAGGGATGATTGGCCACCTCGATAATCTCTACCAGTCGTCCATCCGGCGACATACCGGTCAGCCTGAAATCGGTGTTTTCGAAAAGCTCGCGATAGGCGTTGTTGAATTCATAGCGGTGCCGGTGCCGTTCGGAAATTTCCTCCATTCCGTAAGCCTTATAGGCCTTTGAGCTTTTATCGAGAATCGCTTTGTATGCCCCGAGCCTCATGGTGCCGCCGAGGTTGGTGACGCCTTCCTGGTCGGCCATCAGGTGTATCACCGGATGTTTCAGATCGGCATAAAACTCATAACTGTGAGCATCCTTAAGATCGCAGACATTGCGGGCGAATTCGATTACGGCGCATTGCATCCCGAGGCATATCCCCAGGAAAGGAATTTTATTATCCCGGACATATTGAATCGATTCAATTTTCCCTTCAACGCCGCGTTCGCCGAATCCTCCCGGAATCAGCAGACCGTCGATGTCCGAAAGGAATTTGTCGGCCCCGAGTTGTTTGATATCTTCCGATGAAACCCAGATCAGGTCGACCCGCGAGTCATTTTCCTGACCGGCATGAATGAATGATTCGATAATTGACTTATAAGCATCTTTGAGATAAACGTATTTTCCGCATATGGCAATCTTGACTCGGTGCGATGGGTGCTTGATCTTTTGTACCATCTCTTCCCAGTCAGTCAGATTCGGCTCGCCGTTAAACAGATGTAAATGTTTACAAACGATTTCATCAAGACCTTCACGATGAAAGTTGAGCGGGACTTCATAGATGGTTTCGGCATCAATGGCCGATATCACATGACTTGACGGCACATTACAGAACAAACCGATTTTCTTGCGGATCGGATCATCAAGCTGTTTTGCCGTGCGGCAGACCAGCACTTTGGGCTGAATACCGATCTCACGCAAAGCCTTGACTGAATGCTGCGTCGGTTTGGTTTTCATTTCTCCGGCGGTAGCGATATACGGAACCAGGGTCAGGTGTACGAAGATAGTATCCTCCGGCTCATTCTCCAAAGCCATCTGGCGGATGGCTTCCAGGAAAGGCTGCGACTCGATATCGCCGACCGTGCCGCCTATCTCGACAATAACAACATCGGTATCGGGATTGTTTTTAGCCGGACGTTTGATGCAATCTTTGATTTCGTTGGTGATATGAGGAATCACCTGGACGGTAGCGCCAAGGTAATCGCCGCGTCTTTCGCGCGAAATGACGGTATGATATACCTGGCCGGTCGTGACATTGTTGTCCTTGGTCATGCTTTTATCGAGAAAGCGCTCATAATGGCCCAGATCGAGATCGGTCTCGGAGCCGTCATCAAGGACATACACCTCTCCGTGCTGGAACGGATTCATCGTCCCCGGGTCGACGTTTATATAAGGGTCGCATTTGATAATATCAACATTGAAACTCCGTTTCTTGAGCAGAAGCCCCAGTGATGCGGATGCAATCCCTTTGCCCAGCGCGGAGACTACGCCACCGGTCACAAAAATATATTTTGTCTTTTTCTCGGGCACGTTACTCTCCACTCCTATTTTATACTATTTTTTTCAGCAAGTTTTAGATCTTGTGGTGTATCTATCGAGAGAATCTCATTTTTAATCCTGAATACTTTTATCTTGTGATGATTTTCAAGAATTCGGAGCTGTTCCAGCGATTCGGCTTTCTCCAGTGGTGAACGCGGCCATGAATGAAACAGCTTCAATCCGGCCTTTCTGAAGAAATAGGTGCCAATATGATAGTAAAAGTCAAAAGCACCAAGCCGGTCACCATTTACTCCCTGCAGGAAGGGGAGGGGATATCTTGAAAACCAGAAAGCGTAATCGTTGTCATCAATAATCAATTTGACCCGGTTGGGATCAAAGAGGGCCTCTTCACTTTCGATCTTTCTGGCAATTGTGGCGAACATAATTTTGCGATCCACCAGCATTGCTTTCAAAATTCTGTCAAAAACAGCCGGTTTCACGCCAATATGATCGGCCTGGATATTAATAATTATCTCTCCGCCGAGCTTTTCCATAGCCTCCGCCGCCCGGTCGGAACCGGTTCTGTGATTGCCGGACGTCATTATCGCCTCACCACCGAAGTCGTTGACAGTCTTCATGATATCAGGCGAGTCGGTAGCTACGATAACCTTGTCGATTAGTTTTGATTTGGAGGCAGCCCGATATATATGCTGTATTAGAGGCTTTCCGGCTATTAGAGACAGTGGTTTCCCGGGGAATCGTTTCGAGGCGAAACGAGCGGGAATAACAGCCAGAACTTTTGGCTTCATTTCAACTTAACACCCTTGGAACTCTGAAAAAATCCTCATCTTTGTCCGGTGCGTTGCCAAGAACCAGAGTTCGGGGCAGCGACGGTTTAATTCTATCCTCACGCAAAACACTTGCAGCCTGTTCGATCGGGAATTCCGAAGCAATACCGCTTATATCACAGCCCTTGATTTGATCAATATAATCAAGAGTCTGAGGCAGGTCGCGGGATATGATGACTTCATTTTCGGGAGTCAAAACAAGGCGCGCGAGCGCCGAAACTCTGGAAATTTCATACTTTAAGACAGGCATAAGTGATAATAACTTTATCAAAATAACGTGTCAAGAATTAATTTTTTTCGCTGAAACAGCCCCCAAATGCTGTCCCTCTCATCGAACCAGCGGTTTATACTATTTACGGAATTGCTCGTTTCAAACGCAATATTGTGTAGCCGCCCGGCCCAAAAGTAAAGGATTTGAGCCGCCTTCCGATAAAAATTATAAGTGTATCATTTTGAAACATGAATGGGACTATGCCTACAATAGCCGAAAGATTTCAGGCGGAAACCGGCCGCAAAAAAGAACCGGTTGAAACATGCAACTGTCCGGACGCCGCGATGCTGTTCACTCTGGCATTTGATTTATATAATGCCGGTGATGTACGAGCGTCGGCCATTGATAGTATAGAAAAATCGCTTCCGGGTAATTGCCTTTTCTTCCTTGTCAAAGAAGAGGGATACCTTCATCCCGAAAACTTTGAATTACTGCCAATTGATGTCATCAAAGAGACAATCAAGAATGATAATGCCTGTATCTTCAGGCAACAGATGTATATCAATAGAAAAATCAGTGAGTTGGCCTGTACTCTCTTTTGCGCCTCATTGGGCCGGGATGTTAACGGTAATGAGATTGCCGGGGGAGTCGTCTATTCCAATAATTGGAACTGGGCCGGTGTTAATGAGGAAAAGTTGTATGGTTTCCTCGCCGCCGTGCGAAGATTCTATGATGCCTTTTCCGGTTCCAGAACCATCGCTGAATTCGCCGGAAATAATTCAGCCTTCAGGTATGTTGTCGATCTCTCCACCGGCGGAATTATCATGCATTGCCCGCCAATAGGACATGGTCCTGAGACCGAAATAGACCGGCAGGTATCCGAATATTTGATACCGGCTATAATTTCCAATGGTGAAAAGAAC
>JBFMFJ010000102.1:0-10247 GCA_040752235.1 Candidatus Zixiibacteriota bacterium
CGGTCTGACATTTGTATCGAATGATATTGAACCATTTTTCTGGAAGGGGACTAACAGTGTCAGAAAGATATTAAAAAGTCGGGCTGCAGAAGCCGGAGTGAAATACTACCACCCCCATTCCTTCAGGCATTCAGCAGCCTATTTGGCATTGAAATATTGTCGTAACGGTGAAGAATTAAAAGCAATAAGCCAAAATTTCAGTCATGAGCATCTGAGAACTACGATGATGAGTTATGGAAACCTTGATGATCGTCATGTTGGTGAAGTAATTCGAGAAATGAATTTCGCCGGAACGGAAACCAAATCGGAGAGCTCGATTCTGGCAGAGTTGGAAAAATTGATAAAAAAATACCCAAAATAGTTCTTGACAGCCACTATATAAAACTATATATTCATATATAGTGATATGGATAAGCTGGTTAAAAAATTGGAAGAATATCGACTGGAGCACAGAATCACCCAGCAGGAATTGGCTGATATGCTGGGAGTGACATTTGCCGCGGTTAGTCGTTGGCTGAATGGACATGCAAAACCAAGTAGAATCCATGCCTATCACATCCGGAAGCTAATTTCCGGAGAAGGATGGAAACGATGAAGTGTGTTATTTATGCAAGGGTTTCCTCCAAAGAACAGGAAAAAGAGGGGTATTCCATCCCATCTCAATTGAAGCTGCTACGCAATTATGCAAAAGAACATGGACTTCAAATCTCCTCAGAATATGTCGACATTGAAACAGCCAAGAAGACTGGGAGAATCGGTTTCAACAAAATGCTCTCCCACTTGAAAACAAATTCATCTTGCAGCATCGTTCTGGTTGAAAAGACTGACAGGCTTTATCGAAATATCAAGGACTGGGTGACCCTTGATGAGGTCGATATTGAAATTCATTTCGTAAAGGAAGGGACGATTTTATCTAAGGATTCGAAGTCTTCGGATAAATTTATGCATGGCATTAAGGTCCTAATGGCCAAAAACTATATCGATAATCTCTCTGAAGAAGTCAAAAAGGGGCTAACCGAAAAGGCCGAGCAGGGAGAGTGGCCAGCCCGTCCGCCAATCGGATATAGGAGAAACACTGATTCGAAAATAATTGAGCCCGATCCAATAAAGGGTCCCTTCATTAAGAAGCTCTTTGAATGGTATGCCTCCGGGCAGTACTCGTTGGAGCAGCTTTCGGCAAAGACGAAAGAATCAGGCCTATTTTCTCGCAACTCAATGGCGATAAACAAAGCCGGTATCCATCGCATTCTTAACAACACAATCTACTATGGTGAATTTACTTGGAAGGGCAAACGATTCATTGGTAAACACACTCCAATAATAAGCAAATCACTATATGATGAAGTCCAGGAGGTTTTCGCCCATGCCAACCATCCAAAGGAAACCAAGCACGAGTTTGCCTTTACTGGTCTGCTGACCTGTGGTAAATGTGGCTGTTCAATGACACCTGAAATAAAAAAAGACAGGTATATTTATTACCATTGCACGCAATATCGAGGCAAATGCGATAATGTTTATATTCGCGAAGAGAAACTCGGCGACCTTCTGGCCGACGTAGTTGGGCGAGTCAGAATCGGCGAAGAGGCCACCGAGGACATCAAGAAGGCCTTGCTTGAAAGCCAAAAGGATAAGAGGGAATTTCACGCTGGGTCGATAGCATCTCTGCAAAAGCGTCAGGGCCATGTGCAACGGCTCTTAGATCGCTCCTACGAAGATAAATTGGGTGGAAAGATATCGGAGGCCATGTGGGAGAGAAAATCTTCCGAGTGGGATTCGGAATTGATCGATATTCAGCATAAGATCAGGGCACATGAAACTGCGAACACCAATTACTATAAAACCGGAGTAGCTATTTTAGAACTCGCTAACGACGCATACGATATGTATTTACAAGAAAACCGGGAAGAACAGCGGAAATTGCTCAATACGCTACTATCGAACTGCACCTTCTATTGCGGAACTCTTTGTCCCACATATAAAAAGCCCTTTGACATACTTGCCAAAGGGTTTATTTCCAAATCAAAGCGGGGTTGACGAGACTCGAACTCGCGACCTCCTGCGTGACAGGCAGGCGTTCTAACCAAACTGAACTACAACCCCGGCTATGCTTTTATTTGCTATGCGAATGTAAACTAATTTTGCGTTCCTGTCCAGACCTCTTTTTCGATCTTTACAGGTTTTGCCTAAATTTCTTCCTTTTCCCATCTCAAAATTTATTGGGCAGTACTGGACTCGAACCAGTGACCCCCTGCGTGTAAGGCAGGTGCTCTAACCAACTGAGCTAACTGCCCCACTGCTCCAAGCCATCAGCCTTTAGCCTCAGCATTTTCGACAGGCGGCACTTTCTTTTTCCCGTTCACAATAATGGAAACGGGTATCAGAACACAGTACCCCAAAACCAGCAGAATCGGCGCCAGTGTAATCGAGCCGGCCCACAATGAAATATAGCCAACCACAATCACCAGAATACCGATCGCGAAGATCAGATAATTCTTGGGCCCGAAAGGCCACTCAAACCGATTTGCCTCGTCTTTTTTCGCTTTCTTAACCATTTTTAGCGCCCTATTATAATATTAAAGGCCAAATTGTCAAGCGTTTTCTGCTTATTCAATTACTCCTAATCTTGTCGGCCCCATAATCAGCCTTCTTAACCAGCCTATCCATTCCGTAAACCATTCCCCACAGGGCCATCAGGAATAATCGAATTTCCTCATCGGCAAACGTTGCCTCATATATCGAAGTCAGGAAAAAGACGACCGACCCCAGCAGCAATGCCACCGCAATTCCCCTATTATAGTCGTGCTTTTTCATCTTTCTTATAAGCTTCAATATCTTATACACAATGGCTGCCCAGAAGCCGAGGAAAAAGAGCATAGCCGGAAGTCCGCCATAAGCTGAGATATTAAGCAAATCATTATGCGCATGGCCATAAACTCGGTCGTTTTCGGGATCACGGTATTTAATATAATTATCCTTAAAATTGCCCGGTCCGACCCCAAAAATCGGGTGAGCCAGAGCCATCCGGGCCGAGGTTTTCCAGATAACCAGGCGGGAACCGGCATATTTGCCCTCGAGTTCAGTTTGAAAAGAGTCCTGGTAACGATCAAAAAGACTGGGGGCGCATATAGCGGCCACAATTACCAGAACAACCAGCAGAGCAACAGTATATTTCCAGAAACTACGACCATGCCAGAGAAGGAAAAGGAATATTCCGGCGATCATGGCCAGCAGTGAACCACGATTATAAGTAAAAACCGAGGCCAGCGCCGTCAGCGAAAAGGCGCCGTAAAACAAAATCTTGAGATTACGCCGGTCGGCATGAGATGCCAGTCCCAGAAGAAGCAGGGCAGCGATAGCATAGTAATTGCCGAAAGTCAGGCGATGCGTAAATGTTCCCTGGACACGATAGCCGAATCCACCGGCCGGCGCCTCAACCAGGCGGGTGCCATGGGACAAATCCAACCCGCTGAAATGCTGCCAGATGGCATAAATAGAAAGAAGCATCCCCGCAATGGCGAATAATATAAGACAGGTGCGCAGAATTTTCTCATCATCGATAATAAAGGCGGCCGTTGGAATCATCAGGAAAAGCCACTCCTCCTTGAGTGAAAACAAGGAACCTGCCGGCGTGGGACTGATTATTGATGACAGGGCGGACCAGAGCACAAACAATACTATAAAAATACCGAAAAGGTCAAAGTGCGGCTTTTTGAAAAGTCGCTTTTCCATCATCAACCGGCACAGGACAAATAGAAGCGCCAGTCCGAAAAAGGTCTGTCCCAGGGCATGTGAAAAAGTCGTCGAAACGAAGTAGCCATACAGGCAAAAAATGGCTCCGTTTCGAATAAATTTCTGGACTTGGTCCGTCATTGAAAAAGATCGCCTTCTATCAATTCGACCAATAAATGTATTAGAAAAATTTGTTCTTCCTGAATTCTTTGAACCGAGGTGTGCGGCACGATGAGTTTCATGTCGACCATCGATGCCAATTTCCCGCCGTTGCCGCCGAGCAGTGCCGCCGTACGCATTCGTCTCTGCGCCGCTGTCTCGATCGCCCTGACCAGGTTAATTGAATTGCCTGATGTCGAAATCACCAGCAGCATATCGCCCTCACGTCCCAGTCCTTCAACCTGCCGGGCGAAAATGTTTTCAAAACCGAAATCATTGCCGGCGGCGGTAAGAATCGAGGTGTCGGCCGTAAGTGCTATGGCCGGTAACGAAATTCGATTATGTTCCGCGGTCAGCCGGACAATCATCTCCGCGGCCATGTGCGAACTGTCGGCGGCGGAACCGCCGTTGCCGCAGATCAGTAATTTCCCGCCGCTGCCGATACATGCCGACAAAAAATTGGCCAGTTTAACCAACGGCTCGGCCAGGGTCTCACCGACAGTCCTTCTCAATACCGCCGACTTTTCGGCCTCCCTGATAACCATCTGTACGCGTTCTTCGTTTGTCATATCCGAACCTGATAATATGGGTGCGCCGCCTGCGAAAATTCCCGCAGGTCATCCAAATTCTCGCTCATCTCGAAATGATTACCCACCACCACAAATGATGCCCCCGCCCGTATTTTTTGCTCAACCGTTTCGGGCTGCACGATACCCCCGCCGACCATGACCGGCAATTCCGCATACCCGGCGACCTGCTGAATCATCGCATCCGGAACCGGATTGGCGGCGCCGGAGCCGGCCTCCATGTAAATCAATTTCATGCCCATATATTTGGCGGCCAGAGCATGGGCGCAGGCGATTTCAGGTTTGTCGGACGGAATCGGGAGCGTTCCGGAAACATATTGTACCGAGGTGTAATTGCCCGGATCAATCAGCATGTAGCCGGTGGGGATTGTTTCGATATTATATTCCTTTATCAAAGGCGCACCGTGCACTTGTTCTTCAATGAGATATTGAGGATTGCGTCCGGAAATCAGCGACATGAACAAAATGGCATCGACATCCGGTGATATCTGACTATGTGCTCCGGGGAAAAGGATGAGCGGCACCGATGAGCACTTTTTGATTCGCCTGACTTTATCATGGAAATCGGCACGGATGGCATGACTTGTCCCGACCATGATGGCATCGACATTGTAATCGGCTGCCCTTTCCGCGATCACGCACAACCGATCCGCAGCCGTGCGGTCGGGATCAAGCAGGAGGAGAAAGGCTCCGCCTTTTTTTTCTTTTGTCAGGAGCAGATGATCAAAAACCGTCATCCGGTACTCTTTTCGATTGTTTCCCTGATCTTTACCGCGGCCGTTTTGAAAACATGGTTGGAATCCATATCTTCCGGGATAGAACCCTGCGCGAAGTTCGGCTTGCCGCCGCCACGCCCGCCCAGTTCCTTAAGGATATCTCTCGAAAGATTGCCGACATGCACTTTGGCCGTTGAGCTTGCCGATGACATAAAAGTGCGCTTGCCGTTAACCATGCCTACCGCTATTGTAATCAGGGGATAGTTGGCATCCTTGCCGCTGTCGATCCACCCGGCCATTTCTTCGGCCTCAACTCGATCGAAGTCATGATGCCGGAATGAAATTCCATTTATTTTTTCTTCCAGACCGACCGAAACAGAGCCGCCCGAAAATTTCTCAGACTTTAATTTCTTGTTCTCTTTCTGCAATTCAAGGAGTTTCTTTTGCGTCTCGCCGACAGCGTCGGAGAGCTCCTCAATCGGCCGGTTGGTCATTTTACTTATTTTATCGACAGTCTCTTTTTGCCTGAGCATATAGGAAACAGCCTCACGCCCGGTAACCGCTTCGATACGCCGGATACCCGATGCCACCGCCGTTTCGAGAGTGATCATGAACGGCCCGATCTGCGAGACATTCTGCACATGCGTTCCGCCGCACAGCTCTTTTGAAAAATCGGAAACCGAGACGACTCTGACTTTGCTGCCGTACTTCTCGCCGAAAATGGCCATGGCGCCGGATTTCTTGGCTTTTTCGAGATCATCCTCAATAGTCCCGACCGCATGGCCCTCAAGAATTTTGCCGTTAACTATTTCTTCGACCCGTTTGATCTGCTCGGTTGTCATCGGGTTGAAATGCGAAAAGTCGAAACGCAGTTTATCCGGGCCGACATAGGAACCGGACTGTTTGACATGATCGCCCAGCACCTTCCTTAGCGCGGCATGAAGCAGGTGCGTGGCGGTATGATTACGCATAATATCCCAGCGGCGCCTCGAGTCCAGTTTGAGTTGTACCTTCAATTCACCGATATTTTCGAGATCATCGTACTTCTTTTCAATCAATTCACCAAAATGCACTATGGCATCATTGTATTTATACAGGTAGTCGATTTTCAGCGTGAAGGATTTGCTTTCAATCGTTCCATAATCGGATATCTGGCCGCCGGCATCGATATAGAAGGGTGTCCGATCGGGAACGACTGCGAGGATTTTATGACCGCCTTCGTTGAGTTCGAATATTTCGAGAACATTGGCATCCAATTCAAATTCTTCTCTGACAAATTCGGTTTTCAGCCTGTCTGCGGGTATTTGTCCCAGTATTTCACCAAGCATGAACTGAAGCTGTTCTTTCCGATTCTCGCCGAATGCAGAGGCCGTGCGCGATTGCTCTTTTTGCGTGAGCATCATCTTATCGAAACCGGCCATGTCGATTTCAAGTCCCTGCTCATCCGCCATGATACCGGTCATGTCGACCGGGAAGCCGTAAGTGTCATATAATTTGAAAACTTCGGCTCCGGGAATAGTTTTCCCGCCGCCGGCCTTGATTTTCTTGGCCAGGCTTTCGAACAGTTCCAAGCCGGTATCGAGTGTCCGGCCGAATGATTCTTCCTCAGCGCGGATAACTTTCTCGATGTGATTCTGTTTCTCGGCTATTTCGGGATAAACGCCGCCCATCTGTTCCACAAGAGCCGGAACCAGTCTGTATATGAACGGCTCATGTTTGTCGAGCAGCCGGCCGTGGCGTGATGCTCTTCGAAGAATACGCCGCAGCACATAACCCTGTTTTTCATTGGACAGGCCGCCGCCGTCGGCGATACAGAAAGTCAGTGCCCGGATATGATCGGCAATAACCCGATGCGATACCCCGCGGTCGTCGGTATGGTATTTCTTGCCCGTGATTTCCGAAATATGCTCTATCAATCCGGTAAAAGCATCGGTCTCATAGTTTGAATCGGCCTTTTGCATCATACAGGCGATTCGTTCCAATCCGGAGCCGGTATCGACCGATGGGCGGGGAAGCGGTTCGGTAATGCCGTCGGGGCGTGTATTATACTGCATAAAGACAAGGTTCCCGATTTCCACATAACGCTCAGTATCGCCGTTTACCTGGTGCTGGGGACCGACGCCGTATTTTTCGCCGCGGTCGAAATGGATTTCGCTGCAGGGACCATTGGGGCCGGTTTCGCCCATGGTCCAGAAATTGTCCTCTTTACCGAATCGCAGGATTCGTCCGTTTTTCAGTTCCGGGGCGATTTTTTCCCAGAGCCCGAAGGCTTCGTCATCATCGAGATAAACCGTGGCATAAAGTCTGTCTTTGGGCAGTTTGAGATATTTGGTCACCCATTCCCAGTGATAATAAATGGCTTCTTCCTTGAAATAATCGCCGAAGGAAAAATTGCCCAGCATCTCGAAAAAAGTATGGTGCCGACCGGTACGGCCGACATTTTCGAGATCATTATGTTTGCCGCCCGCCCGCATACATTTCTGCACCGTGACGACGCGCGGAAACTCGGCTTTCTTCTTGCCGGTAAAAATATCCTTGAACTGATTCATGCCGGCGTTGGCAAACATCAGAGTCGGGTCATCGAAAGGAATGACCGGTGAAGAACTGTATTTTCTGTGATCCTTGCCAAGAAAATACTCAACAAAGGATTGTCTGATTTCCGAAGTTTTAATTTTAACCTACCTCTTTTAACATTTGTTCGAATGCCGTTTTAGCCGCCCGATAGCCTATCGAACGGCGGGACAGGTAATTATACGCTTTACGGCGGGCTGTTTCAAGCTCAAATTTGGAAAAATAGCCCCACCGGCTTTTCAATAGCCGCAGGGCCAGGGCGGTTTCATCGACATTTTCAAATAATTCGGCCGCAACAGCTTTAGCCAGCTCGGCAGGCACATATTTTTGCTGCAGGCAGCCGATTATGTAGTTTTTCCCGGCCGGCTTGTTGCGGATTATCGACTCGGCGAACTCCCGCGCGAAAGCAGCATCATCTATCAAGCCCCTTTCCTCGAATTTCTCGATCATGGCGGCGATGATTTCCCGGCGGTAACCCTTTTCATACATCTTGGCCGCCAGATGTCCCGAGGAATAAGATCTTCGAGACAGCAAATACACCAGGTATTCTTCGGCCCGTTGAAGTTCGGATTCATTCTTAATGGCATCGATTACTTCGGCTTCGATTTTCATCCCCGATTTGAGACCGAATTGATCAAGTACACGCGATGTGGCCAGGATTTCGGCGCCATGTGCGAATAGAAGAAGGTAATTCTTGCCTTTTCTTTGAATCTTTTCAATTTGTGCCATTTTTGTCATACACCTAAACTACGAAATCAATAACAACATTCAAATCAAAAAGGAACTGAAGAATGCCCTTTTTCGTTTCAAGAGACAAATTAATGATATATATTCATTATGTAATTTACATGGAGGATCAATTATGCCGGTTAGAAAATACAATGAGATAGAGAAGATTAAAATTGCTATGGAAGGCGTTGTCGGGACAACCAAGATGGTGCCTCTCAGCCAGAAGGAAGGGTGGGAAGATTACACCATGCGGGTGTTCAATATTGCGCCCGGCGGCCATACCCCGAAACATGCCCATGACTGGGAGCATGTCAATTATATAATGTCGGGCCGGGGGAGACTGACCATCGACGGCAAGGTTCATGAGGTGGAAACGAAGGATTTCGCCTTTGTGCCGCCCAATACCCTGCATCAGTTTGAAAATCCCTATGATGAGAATCTTGAATTTATTTGTATAGTCTCGAATCGCGGGGAATATTAAATATTCCCCGCTGTGGCGATTACATAATTTTTTGTATCGAAATATTTCCCGGCCAGCTCGCTTACATGAGCCGCCGTGACACTCCTGATTTTATTAATGTAAGTGTCATCATAGTCATAGCCAAGCCCCAGATATTCATTAACACCCATATAATACGCCTGGTTGATACGCGACAGGCGCGCCGTTAAAGAAGACCCCCAGATGGAATTTATCGCCTGCTCCAGTTCATCCTCCGTCGGCGGTTCAGTCTTGAGTCTCTCAATTTCAGCAATAATGCCGGATTTGGCATCATTGTAATTCTTTACCTGTGTTCCCATACTGCAGATAAGCCAGCCAAAATTTTTATCCAGCATGGCCGATGCACCGACCGAATAGGCCCAGCCTTTCTCCTCACGGAGTTTCTTCTGCAACCGGTCGGAAAGCACCGCGCTGGTTACGCTCAGTCCCGGAGCATCCGGCGATCCTGCCGCCGGCAGTAAATGCCCGATATAAATATAGACCTGTTCCTTGTCCATCTGCTGATTGACGCTCTTGATGCCCGCGGGTTCTGCCGGCTGAGAGGCTTCGACTGGTTCAAAATCGCCTCTTTCCATGGCTCGGAATTTTTTCTTGAGCATGGTCATCATCCTGGCCGCCGGATAATCGGTGCCAACGGTTATAATCATGTTCTCAGGTGAATAAATCCGGTGATGGTGCTGGATAAGATCTTCCCGGGTAATAGCCCCGACGGTGCGGAAGTTGCCCTCGATTGTTTTGGCATAAGCGGTACCTTCCAACAGAGCCGCATAAAATTTATTGCGCGCAGACTTGTATGTTGAGCCGCTGTCGCGCCCGAGTAATCCCATAATCTCGGTTCTGACCTTTTCGATTTCAGTGGAGTCAAAGGCGGGATTCATGATCATGTCGGCAAAGATATTAAGCCCGCTGTCGGTGTATTGATCGATTGTTTCGAATTTCATAAAGGAAAACTGCCGCGTGGTGTAACGGTCATCATAGGGAATCCAGGGATTGTCATAAAGTGTCACATTGGCGCCTATTGATGACAGTTCATTGGTTAATTCTATTGCCGAGCGGGAGGTCGTTCCCTTTTCAATCATTCGGTTGACAAAATCGGTTATGCCATCCTTGCCCGGCAATTCGCTTGCCGAGCGGTTTTTTCCCAGGACATTGAGAGCAAACACTCGGCTGTCCGGATTCGATTTGACGACAAGAGTCAATCCGTTATCAAGCACCTCTTTGATATACTCAGCATGCCTTTTGCCGGATTCGGTTATT
>JBFMFJ010000103.1:0-10172 GCA_040752235.1 Candidatus Zixiibacteriota bacterium
TTATCCCCACCTCAAGTACCCTTCACCGCCATACTATATGTAAAGAGTAACTAACTTCACCAATATATATAACAACTGATGTGCCAAACCTTGGGCACCCCCCGGAATTGTTCGTAATATTCATGTTTACAATATGTTAGGAGCAATGAATGCGCTTTTGGTCATGAATACGGATTCAAGCGAATCGCATAAACTGCGTCATTTTTCACAAAAGGATTTCCGACACATGAAGATAACATGCTACACCACAACAAAATGCGGAGAATAGACGAATTGACGCGTCATGGAGCAGGAATTATATCAGTCGCTAATCATGCGCCAATATCGCGCCAAAAGTTAACAGCTTTTTATTCGGATGAGGCCATGCAGGATTTAGAAAACTTCGGATATAATAATGAAATGAGCATTTGCCGCCGTCAAAATCATTAAATCCTTGACAATATTTATCTGTTTTAACTATGTTGGTTATATACATCTTTATCTACCAATCACCATTAGCTTGAGAGGAGAATTGCATGAAAAAGGCAATGATGGCTCTTGGTTTATTCTTGATTCTTGCATCCGGAGCCTTTTCTCAGGATATCAAACTGGGCATCGGGGTTTTTGGCGGGCTTAACATCCCCATTGTCCAGCAGGACCAGGCCATGGGCAGCGCCTTCGGAGTAAGAGCCCGGCTGGCCATCAAACCCATATTTGTTATCGAGCCCAATTTGATTCTCGGTAAATGGGGCAAACCGGGTAAAGTGGACGGCTATGATCTTGGTATTGATGGCTCCAAAGTTACCTCATACGGTATCGACTTGGTTTTGGGCGGGGCTCCCGGAGTTACCGGATTTAAACCCCTTTTCTTTGCCGGTGCCGGTATCTATTCCATAAAGAATGATGACACCGGATATGATGAGAGCAAGCTTGGCTTTGATGGCGGTCTGGGATTCATGATAGGGGCGGCTCCCTCTCTGGATTTAGACATCCGCGGAATTCTTATGATCGCCCCCCAGGAAGAAGGCTCCAAGAAGGCCACAATCATTACCGGCGGATTAACATATTACCTTGGCGCCGTGAAATAGGAGGCAACAACCATGAATAAAACCAAGATTATCCTGGGCATATCCTTAATGCTATTGCTTGCGGTCGCCCTAACAGGATGCAAATACATCATATCAGGAACATTTGTCATTGTTAAGGATATCGAATTCACGGCCGAATCAGGCTTTTATTTTTATCAGGTCGATTTAACCGATGAATCCGATTGGAAAGAACACGAGGATGACATTAACTTTATCGATGCCGTCGGCGTGGTGTTTCATATTATCAGCAATGAGGCAACCGATGTGACATTTAACGCCTATGTTGATGATTACTCCGGCATCGGTTCATCTCCGACAACCGTCCCGGCCACCGCCACAAAGATTATTGACGGATTGGTTGTCCATCCCGGAGAAACGACTGTCTCATATTCCGAATCTTTGACTTTCTTAACCGGACTCGATCGGCTTAAAAAACTTGTCAAAGGCGGGCAATTCGACTATTACGGAACCAGTACCGGAAATGTAGGAACCACTTTTGTCATTGATAAAGGAAAAATAATAATTACTTTCTCAGCTAGTTAACATCCGGTCAAATGCAACTTTTTATGGAAAAGCCTGACTGGCCCCATTAAACCTGATTCAGGCTTTTCCATTTTTTGTCCCGGACTTTGAGCCCTCAAAGCCACCCGCAGATCCCCTTTTAATGCCATAAGAAATTGATTCGCAACAGGTTGAAGTAATTAGACAGGTAATGATATGTTTTCATGAAGACAATGGAGTCAATCCATTGGCGTGCCCCCGCCGTCGCAAAACGGCCACCCGCCTTGGTAATTTTATGTATTTTAACACCTTACGAAACAAGGGGGTATTGACAATGCCCGAAACAGGGAAATTTCTTTCATAAGACGCACTATAGGCAAAAAAAAATATTGGGATTCTAACCACCCCCGCCAGTCATCAAAAAAGTTTAGCAAACTGTAACTTTTTATATAATAAACCGTTACTATTTTATTAATAGATATAGTAATCCATTTATCTGAATTGGCATAAAATAGTCTTGAAAAGAAAGCGCTTTCCCCTCAAAATATGCTTGACATTTTCGTAATATATTTTTAAATAGGACTGCTTTATTAAACTTTTTATAGGCGTTTGCTAAACTAATGAGACTGGAAATCGGAGAAAAAATCAAGACCCTGCGGCTGGCCTCGGAATTGACTCAATCCGAACTGGCGGCACGGGCCCGGCTTACAAAGGGTTTTATCTCGCAGGTAGAGCGCGACCAAACCTCGATTTCGCTGGATTCCCTGCTCGATATACTTGACGCCCTTGGGATTTCCATCACCGAATTTTTCGGCGAGATCGGCCGGACACCC
The DNA here is from genome assembly GCA_040752235.1 of Candidatus Zixiibacteriota bacterium. Lineage (GTDB taxonomy): Bacteria > Zixibacteria > MSB-5A5 > GN15 > PGXB01 > PGXB01. The sequence continues at coordinate 2,402 of JBFMFJ010000103.1, forward strand.
AATGTTTTTTCTCCGAAAGAACGAATTGCCGTCCCTGAAAAAGGTATTGAGAAGTTCGAAATACTTGTGCCGGGAAGTACCAACAACATGATGGATCCGCTGATGATCAGTCTGGCCCCCGGGGAAAGCCTTGAGGAAGAAGAACCTCATACCGGTGAGGAGTTCGGCTATGTCCTGACCGGAACGCTGACTCTCGTTATCGGCAAAAAGACCTATAAATTGCCGCCCCGTCATTGCTTCTATTTTGAGGCCGACGAGAGGCACCAGTTCGTGAATCGAGGTAAGGCCAAAGTTACCCTTCTTTGGGTAAGTTCGCCACCTCAAATGTAAACTAAAATGGTAAACCCTTAAGAAAGTGAAGGAGGGATTAAAGATGAAAATACTAGGACGACATCTAGTGGCCGAAATGGCCAATTGCAACACCAAAATACTGAACGACGTGCAGCTTCTGGAAAAGGAAATGAAGGAAGCGGCACGCCTGTCCGGTGCGACAGTTGTCAAATCGACTTTTCATCGCTATAATCCCCAGGGTTTATCCGGCATTATTGTTATCGCCGAATCCCATCTTTCGATTCATACCTGGCCTGAGTATGGTTATGCGGCAATCGATTGCTTCACCTGCGGTTCAAGCGTCAATCCCTGGAAAGCCCTTGAACATATCCAGAAGGCCCTGGAATGCAAAACAGTCTCGGCCAAAGAAATCAATCGCGGAATCCCGTCGGAAACCGATGAGATTATCGCCCACAAGACCGGAGCGACCGCTTTAGCGGCGGTCAGGAACTGTTAATCATAGTAACAATGGGGTGTGCCATGATTAAGGCCATCGATATTCGCAAGCCTGGCCGAGCACACAGGCTCAGGAAGAGCGATTTTACCCGGGTAACCGAAATAATCGGTAATCAGGACCTGAAAACCCCGTTCCTGATACTCAGTCGTTCGACTGTTAAAAATAGCCTGGCGGACCTTGCCGCGGCCCTTCCCGGTGTGGCAATATGTTATGCCGTAAAATCCAACAACCATCCGGCTATACTTGAAGAGGTCGCCGCCGCTGGACACAGCTTTGATGTCGCCTCATACAACGAACTGCTGCAGGCGGTGCAGGCCGGCGGATTCGCGGATAAATGCATCCATTCGCACCCGATAAAGTCGCCGGTTGAAATAGAAAATGCCGTGAAGGCCGGGGCAAAGACTTTTGTCATCGATAATACCGATGAAATCGACAAATTTATTCCCTATGCCGACCGGGTGAGATTGCTTATTCGATTTAAGGTCGCCGACAGCAGCGCCGTCGTCAACCTCTCATACAAATTCGGCTGTGAACCGGAAGAGGCCCTCGGATTGGCCGAAAAGATCAGACAATGCGGCTTGAATTACTGCGGAATCACCTTCCATGTCGGCAGCCAGTGCCTTGACAATAGCATTTATGTCCGGGCGATCAGAACCGCCGGCTCCCTTATTCGCGAGTTAAAAGAGCATGGTTTTGAAACCACCTTGCTGGATATAGGCGGCGGTTTTCCGGTGCAGTACACCGACTCGGTCCCGTCAATTGACGAATTTTGCGCCCCGATAAGACAGGCTCTGGCGGATCACATTGACTCCGGTATCAGCATTGCCTGTGAGCCGGGACGATTTATCTCGGCGCCGGCGGTGACTCTGGTCGCCTCGGTTATCGGAAAATCAACACGCTCTGGGAAATCCTGGTATTTTCTCGATGATGGGTTGTATGGCTCATTCTCAGGGCGGCTCTATGATCACTGCCAGTACCAGGTTTATACCGATCGCAATACGGTCTGGAAAGATTCGATCCTGGCCGGGCCGACCTGCGATTCATTTGACGTCATCTATGACAATATATTACTGCCGCCTTTGGAACTGGGAAATCTGCTTCTTTTCCCGGCCATGGGGGCGTATTGTTCGGTGTCGGCGTCAACATTCAATAGCTTGAGAAAGGCGGAATACATTGTCGTTGAATAATAGAAATAAGCGGGGCAAACGGCTGCCGATAAAAAAACAGGGCGGTGTTAAAAATCCTGATACCTATATAGTCGAATCCTCGATGGAAAACCTCTGGAATGTCTGGTTCTCAGAACTGCACCAGGGCAAAAGCGGCCTGACTGTCAAAATCAAGGGACTGGTCGAATCAACCCAGTCAAAATTCCAGCGGATCGATATTCTCGATACTGAAGACTTCGGCAAGATGCTTGTGTTATACGGTTCTATCATGGTGGCCGATAAGGATCTCAATTCATACAACGAAATGCTCACGCATGTGCCGATATTCACACATCCCCGTCCCGACAATGTGCTTATCATCGGCGGCGGCGACGGCGGCGCGCTGACCAATGTCCTGAAACATCCGGAGGTCAAAAAAGCGACCATGTGCGAAATCGACAAGATGGTCGTTGAGATCAGCAGGAAGCATTTCCCGAAACTGGCGCCCGGATTCAAGGACAAACGCGCCCGGCTGGTCTTTCAGGACGGCAAGGATTTTATCAATAATTCCAAAGAGAAATACGATATCATCCTGCTCGACCTTTCCGATCCGGTCGGTCCGGCCGCTGACCTGTTCCAGAAGAAATTCCACCAGAAGGTGCATGACTGTTTGAATAGCGACGGTATCATGATAGCGCAATCCGAATCACCGTACTATAATCCTGCGACAGTAAAGCAGATGTATAAAAATCTGCGTGAAATATTCCCGATCGTGAGGATGTACACGGCGCACGTGCCGATTTACCCTTCGGCCTACTGGTCATTCGCTTTCTGCTCGCGGCGGTATGACCCTATAGATGATTTCGATGCCAACCGTTACAAAAAGCTGAGACTGAAAAACAATTACTACAATGCCGAAGTGCATCTCGGCTCATTCCTTCTTCCTGAGTATGTCAAGAATCTGATAAAAGGATAGTCAGGGAAGATATTACATCTTTTGTAGAGGCCGACCCGTATATCGGCCTTTATTTTTTCAATCATTTCCTGCACATTCGGACAAATGCCCCAATCAAAAAATTATTGTAGGGGCGGGGCTTGCCCCCGCCCGTCTATAGTACTGTGGGGCAGGAGTCTCTTGACTCCTGCCATTATTGTCCGGTCAGGTCCTATCATAGACTATGAATTTATGAACGGATTCCACGATGCAAATCATGGAATTGTGAACTGACAGTCTTATCAACTATGATATCCAAACCTCATTCGCCCCTCCGGAGCTTAGGCCAGGGATTTCAGATTTCCAAGATTTTTCAATTTCACATTGGGATGTTATTTGAATTCCTTTTCCATTGCAAGAACATAGGAATATGGGTTTTCCCGAATCATTTTTTTCTTATCTTCATTATATAATATTCCCATTCCGACTAACGATATCCCCGAACCAACCAATAAAGCATTCGGAAAATTCAGACCTAGACCCACTAGTGCTGAAGAAGATCCAAACGAGAGAAAAGATAGTTTTAACCAACTCTTTGTTAGCCATTTGATTTTACTTCCCTCAAGCGATTCTTTTAGTTCCTTTATTGCAGGCTCTACGTCATTATTGTACTTGTCATTTATATATTGTCTGAGAGCTATAATATTAATATCTTTAGGAATATCATTAGTCAGTTTTTCAATCATGTTCCTAAAGTTGCCAACTTCTGATGCATGATCCTTTCTAAATTGTATTATTTTCTTAATTGAAGTACTTGGCGCAATTCCAATTCTATCAATTACAACATCAACCAACATTCCCTGAGTTAAGACATGCGGTGCAGTACTTTTTCTCTTCTGAAGACGAGTTTGACGACCATATTGAGATACTCTTCGCATAAACAGCATTTTATTGATATCACCATCCATTTTAACCCTGAGGTTTAGGCCATGTGATTGACTGAGAGGCGTTACTAGCCCCAGACCATAATTTTCTGATAATCTACTTGCCAATAATGTCATATAGTACTCGGCAAATTCACTATCCATTTCAAACCAGCCATCTTTATTGAGCCTGCCAAGACCCGTTTCTCTAATCATATAGGCAACCTCGGAAGCCAACTTTTCTGGATGAATATAGGTCATATTCTGCAAAGGAATTGGCAATTTATCCCTATGGATTCTTATATTCCCCCCTTTTTTTCTCGATAGCAAAATATGCAGTGTTTCAGGTGCATCAAAATATTTAATGATGTCTTCAGTTAAAGAATCTACTTCATACATTTCAGGACTTACTTTAAGAGGCTCCAATATACCCTTATCATAGAATTCAATACTAGATTTATCCTTATATGGTTGTTTGATTGACTTGGGGACGATAGTTTGTATTTTGTCCCAATATAGAGCTGCCGAATGAAGCCAACCGTGATCTTTTATATCGATCCAGGGGTAGTACAGTGCTTTAGTAAATGCCATATTTTACCTCCATACTTTATTATTGATATCGAATGATAAATTGGCAATGAATTTCCCGACAATTAAGAACTTATTTCAATAATTTGATTTATTGACCACAGTATTTCTATAATATTTACTATTGCAGCAAAAGTCAATAAAAATCCATGAAACCATTTTGCGGTGTCCAGATTCTTCTTAATTTCATATAAAGATTTCTTTTAACAAAATCCCCATCACTTTGATGGTAAATCTCTCCGCAGGGGGTATTATAGAGGGAGTGTAAATAATTGTGGCTATAATTGCGTCAAAATGGCGCGTTCTCACGGGAGGCAGACTGAATGCCAAAAGACGACTTTGCCTTTTAATTACAATCCCGATATTGGCAATGGTGTTTTTTGCTATAGTGCCTGACATATCATTGAGGCAGACCGAAGGCCAGGACGGGGCTCTGCCCGCAATTTTACTACAAAAATGATGCAGCACATTTAAAAATAGGAAAACAAACCCAATTCCGCGTAATTCCATGAAGGTAAATATAATCCAGTGAAATTTTCGCAAAAATCGCCCTGAAAACGATATCAATTTTATGGCAAATTCGATTTCAGGCAGTGTGGCAGCCTCAAGCATGATTCAGCGCCAAGCGGTGAAACATGTTTGGGGATGCATGCAAAAAAACAGGGCCGATACATGGGTCGGCCCCTACAGATTTTTGTACATGCAAAATTTATTTAATATGCACCAATCATTCGAATTTGATCTCCACATCGGCGCGGTCCGATTCAGCCACCTTGAACAACTCCCGCCGCGTGTATCCAAGCATCCTCGCGATAAACATATCCGGAATCTGCTCGATGCGGATATTGAAAGTGTTGACCGAATCGTTGTAAAATTCGCGCCGGTCGGCGATCTGGTTTTCGATATCGCTTATCCGCGACTGGAACTGGGTAAAATTCTGGCTGGCCTTGAGGTCGGGATAATTCTCGGCCACCGCGAAAAGCGATTTGAGCGCCCCGCTCATCATATTATCGGCCGCCGCCTTCTCACCCACCGTCCCGGCATTGAGAAAGGCCGTGCGCGCCGCCGTCACTTCCTTGAGCACGCGCTCCTCGTACTTCATGTATCCCTTGACCGTCTCGAGAAGTTTGGTCAGCTCGTCATGACGCTGTTTGAGAAGGACATCAATATTGCTCCAGGCCTTTTCGATGTTGTTTTTCAACCTGACCAGACTGTTGTAAACCGAAATGAAATAGCCGATCAGGATGATGATAACCAGGCCCAGTGCAAGGAATATTCCAATCAGGACTGCTCCCATCAGGACACCTCCTTTATATGACACCGGCGAAGTGCAATGTCACCAGCACGCCGGCAATAAACGCCCCGCCGCCCAGGGCGAAACCGAGAATCATTTTCCCCCTGAGCGAACGAAGCATCTCTTTTTCACTCTTATCCGAAATCATGTATGTCGGCTCGTTCTCACCCTTTTTTATCAAAACCCTATTAGGGGCATCGGGACTGTTGGCCGCCGTCCCCATAATAAACAGATTATCTTTATCGGACATGAAATATTCATAATATTTCCTGTCGCCAACTCTGCTGCCGAAAGAAAATTTCTTCCCCGGATCGATCGGCGAAAGATTCAATTCCGACATATTCTCCGGCAGCCGGTCGAAATTGCCGATATTTTTCAAAGTATCGATAAGCCCCGAGATACCGCTGAATACACCTGCCTTCTGATAGAAAGCCTTTCGGACATCGACCGTAAACTCTGCCCCGGTCGGATCAACATAAACCGATCCGGTGTCATCCTCTGCAAAAAAGGGAATCCGCCTGTCGCCGAATGCAATCACGACCCATTCGTGAGTTGTCCGGGTTCGCCCCTTCGAGTCGGTCGTGGTCCTTCGCTTGTATTCTTTTATTTCATATTTGAAATAAACGCAGTCGGTGCTGGAAAACGGCGTTTTGATCATCTGCTCCGCTTTGACATTGCCGTGAATCTCCACCAGTCCCATCGCCATCGACCTGATTTTAGATTGCGGGATATCTCTTATCAGGCGATACTGGCGCATAATCCTGAAACCATGAACAAAAACCGCCGCCCCGATTACGACGAATAATAATGAAACAAAATACTGCATCTTTTCCTACATATACCCAGGCATAATGCAAAAATTCATTTCAACAAAACGGGGCGCCTGCTCGACGCCCCGCAAAATACGCAAATCTTAAATCAAAATCAACCACCCATGCCGGGCATACCCATCTCGGTCTTAGTGTATCCCTTGGGCAGTTCATAGGTGCCGGCCGGTGCATCCATATCCTTGATTTCGATTACCTGCATAACGCTGGTCGCCTCGGCACCCATAATATTCATCTTGTTGGAGGTCTTAATCGGAATTCCTTTGACCTTTTTCATTTCTTCCATCATTTCTTCAAAGCCGGGCAGCATTCCCTTAAACGAATTGGTCAGTTCCATAAAAGCGGCATAATCGATCTTGGCGTCCTCCGTGGCCCACATTTCAATATCCGATACACCGCCCATCCCCATAGTCATCTTGACATTGTATTTGGTGCAGTTCCAGTCACCGATTTTCTGGGTCTCTGTGGTCGGGGTCACAGTAACTGCCATTCTCATCATTTCCATCATCGGCTTCATCGCCTCGATCTGTTGCTTGGCCTCTTCATTATTGCCAAACATTTTGGTCAGATCGCCAAGCGCATCCATCGGCATCTCGGCGTATGTTTTAGCCTTGTGGTCGATCATGTATATGATATTCTTCTCGGCCAGCATAATAACCGATGCGGTATCACCCTCATCCATGCGTGACATCGCCTTGCCAAGCCAGACTACCGATGTGTCCGAACAGGCCGGGACTTTCTGGCCCATCACTTCAAAAGCGCCTCTTTCATTTACCTGCCTGATCATTGTATCAGCATTGACCAGCAGGGGAAATGTCAGGGCCAGCGTCAGGACAATCAGTACCAACCAACCTTTTGCCTTCATTTCTCCTCCTATAAGATTGACGGTTTTATATGGTTATATTATTGTCGATTTATCCGCAACCACATTTGCCTTACATGGGTAAATATTAGCAGACCGGAATAAGGAAGTCAATTAAAAAGTCAGGATTATTGGGCTGACTCACTTGGTTATCATAGAGAAGACGATTGATGAATGATTTACTCCCCTTTCGCCTCCTGCCACCAGGCTTCGAGTTCCTCAAGAGTGAAGGCATCGAAACTCCTGCCGGATTCGGCCACTTTCTTCTCGATATAATTGAACCGCTTCTGAAATTTCTCCAGCGTCTTGTTGAGAGCCTGCTCCGGGTTGATATCCATTTTGCGTGCCAGCGATGAAATGGCGAAAAGAACATCGCCGATTTCATGTTCAATCTTTTCCGAATCGCCGTTA
>JBFMFJ010000104.1:0-10123 GCA_040752235.1 Candidatus Zixiibacteriota bacterium
GGATTAACTTTGACCCCCGGTGCGGCCAGCGGGTATGTGATGACTTCGGATGAAAACGGTAACGGTACCTGGCAGATGCCGAGCGGCGGTGGATGCTGGCTTTGCCCGAATAATTACACTTATCTGGCCGACATTGATGATAGTGTGGGTATCGGGACCGATACACCGGTGGCCAAACTGACTGTCAACGGCAAAACGCGGATTTATACGGACGAGGTGGATGTCTGGGGGCATGCAAACAAAGGTTTGGTGATCGGCAAAGAAGGTTCCGATGAATACGGCCGGAGCGCGGCCGATTCCGGCTCGATCTTTTTCCCGGCTCATCTTGACGACTATTGCCTGATATATTCCCGGACCAATGACGGCGAAACCGATTTGATATTAAAAGTCCAGGACGACCCAACGGATAATATTTTGCTAATGCCCTACGGCCAGGTTGGCATAGGAATTGAGGAGCCGAATAATAAGCTTCATGTCTATGGTTCCGGCAAATCATTCGGAGGAATTCCCGGATTCAATGAGGTCACTTCAGTCTTCGAACGGGTCAACAGCGAAATGGGTCACAGCGCTATCTCGATCAGCGCCAGAAGTGGCTTCGACCCGATTCTGTATCTGGCCGGCGAAGGGCTGGGTTACTGGGATATCAGGTATGACGCAACTGAGGACTTTGATTTCCAGATACGGGATCATGCCGCCGGTGCCAACAATATCGATGTCACTATTGATACCGCCGGACGAGTTGGAATCAACGAGGATGATCCTGGTTACAGGCTGCATGTTTTTGATGATGATACCATCACTTGCTATATCGGATCAAGTAATAATGCCTCACTAAACACGCACATTCTCCATACCGAGTACACCGGAGGAGTTGCTGCACAGGATATAAAGGCAATTTACGGCAAAGCTATTGTTGACGATGCCTGGGGATACGGGGGATATTTCGCCGGTGGCTATACCGGTGTCCTGGGTCGGGTCGATCCAACCGGTTCAGATTATTATTTGGGCGTAAGAGGATATGTTGACAGCGGGAATGGCGAGAATGTCGGTGTCCGGGGGGACGGCCGAAACAGCACCTATTCTAACACCGGAGTGGCCGGCTATGGTTATGCGGACTCGGCGGAGTCTAATACCGGTGTCTTTGGCTGGGCCGATAATCCGCAATCAAATGGCTGGGCGATCGGTGTCGAAGGTGATGCGCCGGTTGCGCCGAACCAGTATGCGGGATTTTTCCTTGGCAATGTATTTGTCAACGATACGCTTCAGGCATATCATATAAACACCGTAACCAAAACCGTTAAGATCGATCACCCGCTGGATCCGGAAAATAAATACCTTCAGCTTTCAGAGGTTGAGAGTCCAGAGATGAAGACTGTTTACGATGGTGTGGCAGTAATTAATGATGATGGAGAAGCGATCGTCGAACTTCCCGCATACTTTGAGGCCCTGAACATCGATTACCGCTACCAGCTTACCTGCATCGGCGGGTATGCGCCGGTTTATATTGCCGAGGAAGTGAAAGACAATCGATTCGTCATTGCCGGAGGAAAGGCCGGAATGAAAATTTCATGGCAGGTAACGGGCATACGAAATGATGCCAGCGCCATAGCTAATCGAATACAAGTTGAAGTCGATAAACTCCCTGCTGAAAAAGGAAAATATCTCGATCCCGTGGCCTTTGGTCTGGAAAAATCAAATGGTGTAATAAATCGTCCTCATCGCGAACTCCCGGACAGAAATTCTGAAAGGAGAGTGAGATAGGATGAAAGTCTATATACTCTTCCTAATTATTTTCACACTTCTTCCGGCAGCAGCATTGGTACACGAGAAGGCCGGGACAATCGAAAATAACCGCGCTATGACCGGGCTCGTCTCAGCCGGAAGTTCGGAAAATTACCAGATGCTGCGTGATGTCATGTCCGGGGGAGCGATCGATGCCGGTTCGGAGACCTTTGGGATGAAAGCAACTCTCGGGCAGGCCGCAGCAGGTCCGGCAGAATCGGAAAGCTTCAAGATGAGTCAGGGTTACTGGGAAGACTATGGTTCGAGCGGCGGCGGTTGCTGCAATGTTGCAGGCGATGCCAATAATAATGATGCGGTCAATATTCTTGATGTGACATTCATAATAAGCTATCTCTACAAGGGCGGGTCGGCCCCGGTCTGCAGCGATAAAGCCGATGCCAACGGCAACAACGTAATCAATATTCTGGACGTGACCTTCCTGATTACCTATTTGTACAAGGGTGGCTCTGCCCCGATATGCGGGACAACCGGAATTTGAACACCCAAGACAGACAGCAGGGAGATAGAATCAACAACCTGACCCCCGTTGAAACGGGGGTTTTTTTTACCTTTTGGGGTTGACAAATACACGATAGATATTATCTTTAACCAGATCAGTGTTTCAATCATAATCGATTTTTTCTACGCTTCGTTCAGAATTTTGTCGAAGTATCGAGCTTCATGATGTGAAGTCGAGTATATCAATTTTGGTAAATTAAGATTCGGCATCTGTCAATAAAAACACATTAAATAGTGGAGGACAGAAAATGCCATACTCCAAAATCCTTTTACTTGTCGGCGGGCTGCTTTGCCTGCTATTGTGTTCCTCTGTTTTGGCCGAGATACCTCAAGTGATTAGTTACCAGGGATATATAACCGATACTGAGGGAAATCCGGTCGAAGACGGGACATTCTTTCTTAAATTTAAAATCTATGGAAGTGATACCGGGGATGATTCCCTCTGGTCAAGCGGATTTCAGTCGATTACGGTGAGCGGCGGTCTTTTCAACTATCAGATTGGTTCATTCAACCCTCTTCCACAGAATTTGTTCACTGCCGGTGCCATCCGTTACCTCGGCATCACTATCGGTACTGATGCGGAGATTTCACCCCGGACCAGAATCATGTCGTCAGCCTATGCCTACAAGGCCCAAAAATCAGATACGGCCGATATCGCCGAAGATGTTTCTGACAACAGCATCACCGGCGCCAAGATTCAACCCAATGCAATTACATCCGCTCACATTGCCGCCGGGACAATTATGGCAGGTGATGTCAATAATAGTGAAATACAATTGCGTGTGACAGGAGATTGTCCACCCGGGTATTATATCAGCAGTATTGATGCCGATGGTAATATTTCCTGTGTGGAGGACCAGATCGGTTCTGGCGGCGATATTACTGCAGTATATGGGGATAATGGTCTGACGGGAACCGCGACTGAAGGTGATGCTCATCTTTCGGTTGGCGCCGGCAATGGCATTGTCGTCAATCCGGATAATATCGAAGTTGACGTGGATGGCCTGGCCGGCAGTGGTTTGGTCGAGTCAAGCGATAAAATACACGTCAATGTCGGTCATGGCCTGGAGCTTTTCGTTGACAGTGTCAGACTGAATGCGGATTACAGAAACGGCGTCCCTTATGACTCCCGGTTTGTTAATGAGAATCAGGTTTCATCAATAACCTCAAGTATGGTTATTGATGACAACCTCACAAATGCCGACATTGCCGATGAACCGGGCGCAACTGAAAAAGAATATAACAGCAACGGATCAGCGGGGGAACGGACTTTGGCGCTGGGGATGAACGTTATTGACAGCCTCACCATTGACTGTCCGGCCGGCGGCCTTGTTCTGGCCATTGTAACATTTACATTGCAGGCTCATGGGGTAACCGAAGCATATAATTATTATGCCCTTTTCGGAATTTCGCAAAGCCGAACCATATTCCCCGAAAACCTTGAATTTTCCTTCAGACTTGATAAGGTTTATAATGATTACACCTGGCGATGGCCGATGACAGTGCACTATTTAATTCCCGTGACGGCGGGGGAGCAGGAGTTCTTTTTCCTGGGGAATCTTGAACAGGACGGCAATATAAATATCTGGGATATCCAGATGTCTCTGGTATATCTGCCGACCTCTTATGCGGTCTCAAAATAAGGGAGGACCTGATCATGAATAAAATGGCAAGAGCTATGGTAAACGCCCTTTTACTTTTTATGTTTTTGGCAGCCGGTCTCTCCGCTGATGATAAATCGGGCGAAGAGATCAACTGGCAGGTGATTTCAGGCGGGGGTATCATAAACGGCGCTTCCACCAATTACAGACTCGGGGGGACCGTGGCGCAGACTGCGGTCGGTGTTGGAAGCTCGACCAATTATGGTTTAAGCCACGGATTCTGGCAGAATTTCGTTACCGGCGGCCCGGGATGCTGTACTATGCCGGGAGATGCCAACGATAATGATGCGGTCAACATACTCGATGTGACCTTCATAATCAGTTATCTCTATAAGGGTGGCGCGGCTCCGCCCTGTATGGATCAGGCCGATGCCAACGGCAACAATACCATAAACATTCTTGATGTAACCTATTTGATCAGTTACCTGTATAAAGGAGGCCCGGCTCCGATATGCGGGACAACCGAAACTTGAACACCCAAGACAGACAGCAGGGAGATAGAATCAACCACCTGACCCCCGTTGAAACGGGGGTTTTTTTACGCCTGACTCGACTTTAACTGCATCATACAATCGCCAGTAAGTACGGGATCAACCGCGGAGAATTTGAGACCGAAATTTCAGATTGACAAATAGGACTATTTTTGTTATTATTAATTGTTCTTTATTAAAATTTAGTTTTTTGATGAGCGACGTCCATAAATTTGGTAATGTTTCATGAACGTCTCTCCGGGTGTTCTAATGAAATAAAAAAGAAAGAATTTACCTGCAATTTTATTTATCGATAGTTTTGAAGAAAATCTATAATCTCTTCTGGAGGGCTCTATGAGCAAGTTTCGGGAAACGATGCTGCTTCTTGCATTGTTCTTTGTTGTGATTTCAGCCACCACATTCGCATCACAAACACTCAACTATCAAGGACGACTGACCAGCGTTTTGGGCGGCCCGGTAGCCAATGGATACTACACCCTGACTTTCTCTATTTATCGCCAGGGGGTGCCATTTGTGCTTTGGACCAGCGGCCCGCAAAGCGTTTATGTCAGAGACGGGCTTTTCAACTATGTGCTGGGTTCAGGCAATCCGATTCCGGAGTCAGTTTTCGATGGCGGTCTTGATGCTGTTCTCGAACTGGGTATTAAGGTCGGAAGCGATCCTGAGATCTATCCCCGGACTCAATTGACGGCCTCGCCGTTTGCCGCGGTGGCGGGGCGAGTTGTCGGCAGCCTGGAAACAGGCGAAGGTTTCCTTGAATTAAAGAATACCAACGGTGATTCGCTGGTTGTCGCTGAGGCGGATGATTCCACCGGAAGCCTGACGCTCAACGCACTTTCCGATTTCAACAAGGGGCTTTTTAAGGCCTTTAGAATAACAGCAAATTCGACCGGGAGTCGTTGCGATTTCAACAATGTCATCGGCAAATATATGGGCGTCGAACCCAGCCCCTTTCATGAAGGCGGTCGTATCGTATTCCCCAGAAACAGCGAATTATCGGAAGATTTTTTATTATCCATCGAAGGTAATCCTTCATCCGGAGCTATGATTAGAATGTTCGACCCGCAGCCGGAACCGCCGGGTCAGGTTGCAGTCGAATTCGGTATGAATAGTACAAAAGCCGCTCGGGGAGCCTACCTTAGATTCAACAATACACTAAGTTCCTATCATTCCGACCCGATAATTGAAATCCGTTCAAATCCCAATGGAGCGGCATGGTGGAAAATGTTTGATCCTCAACCTGAACCCCCGGGAAGACCCGCCATCACTTTTGAAACAGATCCCACCGCGGGATTCAGCATAAGGATGTTCGATCCTCAGCCGGAACCTCCGGGACAGGAAGCAATATCCATGTTTACCAGCGGTGCCAAGGGAGCAGGCGGAAATATTTTATTGAAAAATTACAGCGACAGTATAAGCTCCACCTTGAGTGGCGGTAATATTTCACTTAACAGCTTCAAAGTTACCGGGGGACCTTCCATGTCGATGAATCTTCAAGGGAACACCAGCCAGTTGATTTTGGCCGGCGTGTCCACTCTTGCGGGTCCGCCGACTATTATTATGAGGGCCGATGATTTCAGCAGCCGGATCGGAATAGGGACTTTGTACCCCGATGAGGCCCTTCACGTCATTGGCAACATCATCGCCACCGGATCGATTACCGAATATGCCGCCAAAGAAGATATGCTAAATTCCGGGCCCATTGATAACGCCCTTGAAATAGTGGCTGCGCTCAATGGAGTCCGTTATGAAGGCGATCGGGTTGGGCTCGTATCCGAAGATGTTGAGAAGGTCCTTCCGGGACTGATCCGATCCGACAGCGACGGCAATAAACTGGTTGCCTATTCCAGATTGACGGCGGTGCTGGTCGAGGCCATAAAAGAGCTTAAGACCGAGAATGAAATTCTAAAAAAGAGAATAGATGCGCTGGAAAACCGATAAATAAAACAACAATTTGTAACGAAAGAAGAAGTTATGAAAAGCATAATTTTTGGAATGTTCGTTCCATTTTTTCTTCTGCTGCTTTTTGCCGCAATGGCCATGGCCGACGAGGAATCAGGCGAGCAGATCAATTGGCAGGTGATTTCAGGCGGCGGGTCGGTAAACGGCAGTTCCACCAATTACCGACTTGGCGGGACTATTGCCCAGACCGCGGTCGGCCTGGGAACCTCAACCAGTTATAAAATCAATTCCGGGTTCTGGCAAGACTTTTCTGGTGGAGGCACCGGCTGCTGCAATGTGCCGGGCGACGCCAATGACAATAACGCCGTCAATATACTCGACGTGACCTTTACCATCAGTTATCTCTACAAGGGCGGAGCGGCCCCAGCCTGTATGGATGAGGCCGACGCCAACGGCAATAATGCCCTGAATATTCTGGATGTCACCTACACGATCAGCTACCTTTACAAGGGCGGAGCGGCCCCAATCTGTGGAACGACAGGAAGTTAGATAAATTAAAGCAATAGAAAATCCAATATTCGATATAGAAAGCCTCGCTTCGGCGAGGCTTTTTGTTTATTTTAGTAAAAGTTATTATTGCGAAACTCGACCTTCCGTTTTAGCGTAAGTAAATTAGGAATATAGACAACTCGAAAAGGAGTGTTGTTAATGAGCCTGAGAAAGATTTTGAAATATTGTATAGCCCTAATGGCAGCAGGGATGGTTTTAGGCCCCGGGATGGAAATGGCACTGGCCGAAGATGTGATTGTCGATATGAAGGGGTTCTATGAAGGCGACCTGGTCGTTGATGGATTTGAGCTGAAGTCGGAAACCGAGTTGTCCGTTTATGCGGTTGGTGCCCAGCTAAAACAGTCTGATGATATGTTTGCATACGGGTGGATTATAAACGCCGACACCAGAGAACCGATCTGGGTTTTAAATGAGCAGGAGACAAGGACTTTTAAGAAATCAAAAAATATCCGCGAATATGAAGATGAAATTACCCTGGCCGCCGGCAAATATGAAGTCTATTATTATGCCGGCAAACCTTATTTCCTGGGTGATATCAATATTTCCATAGATAATCTGGATGAGGCTGTCGGTCTGCTTGAATATATATTCCGCGATGAAGATGAAAAATATGAGTATTACAGCGAGGATACGAAAGATTTGGCCCTGTTAATAAAGGCGCCGGAGGGTTCATTCACGAAATATAACCCTGTCCCGGAACTGCGAAAGGATGTCGTTGTCGACTTTACGCGGCCGGAAAATGACTATGCCGGGAAAAAGGGCTTCTCACTTAAGAAAGAAACCCCGCTTAAAATCAGGGCCATCGGTGAGTTTATCTCCGATGACAGGGTCTTCGTCGATTATGGCTGGATTATTGATGCTGACAGCCGCAAGCGGGTGTGGCAGATGGATAAGTGGAACACCTCCTGGGCCGGCGGGGGCCGTAAAAATCGCAGTTTTGACGGCGAAGTAAAGCTGCCTGCGGGAAATTATGTGGCCTATTATGTTACCGATGACAGTCATTCGTTCGGGGAATGGAATGTGATGCCGCCCTATGACCCACTTCATTACGGGATGCTGATTTCGCTTGTCAAAGAAAGCGATGCGACAAGTGTCGGAGAATATGTTGATGATTATTCCGAGCCGACTATCGTCCAGATTAACCGGGTGGGGAATGATCAATTTAAGTCGAAGGGTTTCACCCTGAAAAAAGATACCGAATTACACATTGTGGCTCTCGGCGAGTTTGGATACCAGGATGAATTTGTCGATTACGGATGGATTGAAAGTCTGGATGATGGAAATATCATCTGGGAAATGACGGAGGAGGAGACTCAGCATGCCGGCGGCAGCAAAAAGAATCGCCGTTTTGATGGAATTATCACACTGCCGGCAGGGAATTATATGGTTTATTATGTTACCGATGATTCTCATGCCTATCGCCGCTGGAATGAGGCCGCTCCTTTCGATCCGACAATGTGGGGGATTACGGTTTATGGGGCGGGAAAGAACTTCGATGCCTCAATTGCAAAACCTTTTGATGAGATTCCCCAGAATGCCAATACGCTTGTGAACCTGACCGGAATAGGCGATGATGAAAATGTCCACGCCTCCTTCAAGCTCGACCACAGTCAAAAAGTACATATTTTTGCTTTGGGTGAGGGCAAGGATGGCGAAATGTACGATTTTGGCTGGATTGAAGATGCCTCCAACGGGGAGACTATCTGGGAAATGACCTATCGTAAAACCCGCCATGCCGGAGGCGATCGGAAAAATCGCAAGGTTGACACTTATATTACTCTCGAATCGGGAGAATATGATGTATATTATGAGACCGACGATTCTCATTCCTTCCCGAATTTCAATACATCACGACCGGAGCAGCCTCATAAATGGGGAATAACGATTACCAAAGAATAGATTTTTACCTGTTCTTCCTTTCCCGGCGGAATTCATACCAATAAGGATTCCGCCCTTTTTTATTTTAATTGAAGAGAATCAATAGGAAAATTATGCCACCGGGGCTGATTCGGACACCGGAACCTGCCGGGGAAATTCAATGCTGATTATCGTCCCCTGTCCGGGTTTGGAATCAATATGCAACTGGCCGTGGTGATTATCTATGATCTTCCGGCAGACCAACAGGCCAAAACCATGTCCGGACTTCTTGGTGGTAAATCGTTCATTGAAGGCTTTTTGGAGCAGTTCGGGATCAATCCCTTTGCCGTTATCTTTGAGATAAACGGCGAAGCGGTCATTTTGTTTATTCAGTGATGTTTTAATTTCAATTTTCTTTTTCTCAGGCTCATCATTTTCCAAAACGGCCTCGGCCGCATTATTGATGAGATTATACAAAAGCTGCTGTATTTGAGTCGTATCAAGAACCGATAGAATTCCGGCCTCTGACAAATCCAGGATGATTTCAATATCCTGAAAATGTTTTTGAGCCTTCAGATATTCAATGACATTGCGGATGGTGACATTAATATCGCAATATTCATGATTGGAATCGACACCGGAATAATTGACAAGGCTTTCGGTGAATTTTTTGATATTGTCGAAATTATTTATTACGGCGGTGAGGTATTTTTCCAGCTGGTCAAATTCCTTTTTTTCCAAATGGTGCTGCATCAGTGATAAATTTCCAAGGATTACACCGAGAAAGTTGTTGAGCTCATGGCCTATTTCCGCCGACATTTTTCCTCTGACGGCCATTTTTTCCAATTGCAGTGAATGCTCCTGCAAGTCTTTAAGGCGTTTATAAGCCTCACGGCTTTCTTCAAGCAGGATAATATTTTCCAGTGAAATGGCAATCTGACTGGCGGTGATGCCCAGAAGTTTTAATTCACTCTGTTTGATTTCGTCGGAACCGGGAGCACAACCGAGAATCAGGAATCCATAAAGTTTCGGACCTCTCTTGAGAGGGACGTTTACCATGGCGTAACCCTTCCTGAACCATGGCGGAGTAATCAGTGAAGCTGTCTTCTCATTGGGATATTTGGCATACAGGGGGTGCTCTTCGGCTGATTTTATAATAAAAGGAGCCTTCAGGTCTTTGGTATCAATGTTGAAAAGGTCGGAGTCGAATTTCCTGGTCGATTCATCGAAACCGCCTTCATTGGAATTATCGACTGAAATCACGCCGATCTCATTCTTATGACCGATCTTGAAGATAACGCTTCCGACCGATGTTTTGCCCTGCATAAGGGCAAAACCGAG
>JBFMFJ010000105.1:0-9864 GCA_040752235.1 Candidatus Zixiibacteriota bacterium
ACCAAGACCAAGAATTGCCAGTGACAAAATCAGGAAAGCGAAAGTATAAAAAAATTCCGCCGAGAATATCCGCGTCCAGATTATTTCCAGCGCGATCAGCGTGATTGACATAAAGGAGATGATTAAGTACTTATTGCCTCTCACAGTGCAATCTCCCGTAGTTTAGTTTTTTTGTTAGTCCTTCGTGACGGGGAGAAGGAGTTGAGAATCAATGCCTTGTGCATGTATTTGATTACGTCGGAAAACTATGAAGGTTTCGCCCCGAGCGGTAACACAAAATTAAATAATATAACAGGAGATAATTTGTATTGTATCCTCCCGGAGAGATATTAATGCAAAAAGTCTATTGACGCTGTAATCCCAATACCTATATTAAATAGTAGGGATTAGTATCGGAATTTCATTGATTGTATGCCGGCACTATCGGGCATCATTCGCTTATCCGGCATTTCATGGTCAGTTTATTTGAATCAATTTTTCTATAGGAGGAACTATGGGTACTTTCACCGGCAAGGATAGGATGTACGAGGTCGATGAAAACGACTTTCTGCTTGATTATGATCGGTGGGATGAAGGTTTTGCTGAGAGGATGGCGGAAAAACTGGGGATGACCCGCGGCCTGACAAAGGAGCAGTGGGACGTCATCAGGTATATTCGCAAGAGTTTCAAAGAGAACGGCCGCTGTCCACTTGTCTATGAAACCTGTCGGCAGAGCGGCATAAACTTGAGGGAATTAAAGCGACTGTTCCCGACCGGCTATCTGCGCGGGGCCTGCCGCCTGGCCGGAATAACTTATCGGGAAGGATATCTCGGTAAGACCTATCTGCCAAAGACTGCCGATGATTTGAATGTTATCTCGGCCTCGAAAAATTATCGTGTCGATGTTCGCGGCTTTCTGATCGATCCCAATGACTGGGATGAATACTACGCCGCCCACCGTGCCTACGATGCCAAGATCCCCGGCGGACTATTGACCGAGAAGCACTGGAATATTCTTCATTATCTTCGCGATTATTACCGGGATAACAATGATATCCCGACCGTGTACCAGACATGCGAGGATAATAAAATCGAATTGAGCGAGCTTGAGTCATTGTTCCCCGATGGTTATCATCGCGGCGCCGTCAAGATCGCCGGCCTGAGAGTACGATAGTCAGTCGGAAGAAAAGGATATACCCAGCGCCTGCATCAGCCCGGTCATGCCTTCGGTGGCTTTGGCCTGGATAAATATATCGGAAATACGATTGGTATAATTCGACGGCTCGATATTTATTTCCAAAATCGAGGTGCCGTTGTTTTTGGCCAGCGGCGGAATCAAAGCCGCCGGCATCACCTCACCGGTGGTGCCTATCAGAATGAACAGGTCGGACATTTGCGCTTCCAGTACCGCCTTGGAATATACCGCCTGCGGAATCGGCTCGCCGAAAAAGACGAAATCCGGTTTCAAAAGACCGCCGCACTGGCGGCAGCAGGGGGGAAGCTCATCGAGATTTACCTGCGAAACATGATACCGCCCGGCGCAGTTGTCACAAATCAGATACTGCGAATTACCGTGAAATTCATAGACTTCTTGGCTTCCTGCGGCCTGATGCAGATTATCGATATTCTGGGTGATGACAGTCTGCAGAATCTTTTTTCTTTCCAGTTCGGCCAGAGCCAGATGCGCCGCATTGGGCACCGCCTCGCTGAAAAAATCATAAAATATTTCCTTGATAATCGGCCATGATACGGCCGGATGCTCCCTGAAATAATTAATTTCCAGGTACGTCGGATCGTACTTCTCCCACAAACCACCCTTGCCGCGGAACGGCGGAATACCGCTTTCGACCGAGATACCGGCTCCTGTGAAGGCGGTGATTCGTTGTGAACTTTTAACCAGATCAGCGGCTTTATTATAAATACTCATAGCCATGATCTCGCTTCGAAATCATCGTTTTACGATTATCCGTTTCTGCTCTTTCGGCAGGACTCTTCCAATAATCACGGCATGTGTAACACCCTTGTCGGTCAGCATCTGCATCAGTCTGTCGGCTTTATCCGCCGCTACCGAAATCAATAATCCGCCGGAAGTCTGGGCGTCATTGAGAATTAACCGCATTATTTCAGATATCCCCGGGTCATATTGCACGTTGGGTGAAGTATAGGCAAAATTATCGCGCGTACCGCCGGGAATCACACCGGATACCGCGAGGTTCATCGTCCCCGGAAGAAGCGGTACCTTATCGGCATTTATTTCAGCGCTCTTATCCGAGCCGGCCATCATCTCCATCAAATGCCCCAGAAGGCCGAAACCGGTTATATCGGTGCAGGAGCTGACTCCGACCGATTGCATGACATCTGCCGCATCCCGATTCAATGAGGCCATCGTCTCGACTAGGGCTTTTTCATCCGTTTTTTCAAGCAAATCCTGTTTCATGGCGGTTGAGAGAATCCCGGTCCCGATCGGTTTGGTCAGAATGAGGACATCGCCTTCCCGGGCGGTCCGGTTGGTGACAATTTTTGCCGGATCAATCAGCCCGGTAACGGCCAGCCCGTATTTCGGTTCGGTGTCATCGACAGTGTGCCCGCCGATTATGGCGATACCGGCTTCATCGGCCACTTTCTGGGCTCCGGCCAGTATTTTCTGGAGGACCTCCATCGGCAAACGATTGCTGGGGAAACCGACCACATTGAGGGCAAAGATCGGTTTACCTCCCATGGCATAAATATCACTGAGAGAGTTGGCGGCGGCAATGGCGCCGAATTGAAACGGATCATCGACAATCGGGGTAAAAAAATCAACCGTTTGTACTATGGCGGTTTTGTCGTCGATACGATATACTGCGGCATCGTCAGATGTGTCCGTTCCCACAAGAATATTGGCATCATGGGGTGTTGGCATTTTTCTGAGGACTTCTTCCAGAAGCTGCGGCCGCAATTTGCAGGCACACCCCAGCCCATGAGTATATTGAGTCAATTTAATCTTGCCCGACATAGTTGCTGCAGAAGTTGCCGCTCGGGACGGCTGAAGCCGCTGCACTACGGAGACGATTTCTTCAACGGCATTATCGACTTCTTCGATAGTCGTAAACCGTCCGACCGAAAAGCGAATTGTTCCCATGGCAAATTCGATAGGAACTTTCATCGCCTGCAACACGCTGGAAACATCGATATTATCGCTGTGACAGGCGGCCCCCGCCGATGCGGCGACTCCTTTCAATTCAGAAAGAATGGTATTGGCCTCGATTCCCCTGAAACTGATACTGGCCGTATTGGGCAGCCGTCTTTCCGGATGGCCGTTGATTTTTATATTAGGATATTTGTCCTTAATGCCTTTCTCGAGGCGGTCGCGAAGTTTTTTCAGGTGCGGCTGATGTTTCTCCAGTTCGCGTTCGACCAGCTCGCAGGCTTTCCCCAGACCGACCATCTCGATCACATTCTCGGTGCCGGCCCGTTTGTTCATTTCATGATCGGCGCCATGCACCTGCTTTTCGAGCATGATTCCGGACCTGATATACAAGGCCCCGATGCCTTTGGGCGCATATAGCTTGTGCCCCGCAATCGAAAGCAGATCGACTCCAAGATCATCCACTCTGACCGGCACCTTGCCGATCGACTGGGCACAGTCGGAGTGAAAGTGGATATCATGTTTATGAGCAATTTTCGAAAGCTCCGCTATCGGTTCGATGGTGCCGACTT
Source organism: Candidatus Zixiibacteriota bacterium (assembly GCA_040752235.1). Taxonomy (GTDB): domain Bacteria; phylum Zixibacteria; class MSB-5A5; order GN15; family PGXB01; genus PGXB01. The sequence goes on from JBFMFJ010000105.1 coordinate 3,679, forward strand.
CGTTGTTGGCATGCATGATAGATATCAATATTGTCTGTGGCGTGATGGCATCTTCAAGCCGCGACGGATCAATCAGACCGTACTCATCGACCGGTAAATAGGTTACACGAAATCCTGTCTCCTCAAGATATTTGCAGACCTCGATAACTGCCGGGTGCTCGACAGATGATGTAATAATATGATTGCCTTTGTCACGGCAGGCCCGCGCGACTCCCTTTATGGCATAATTGTTGGATTCGGAACCGCCGCTGGTAAATATTATTTCATAGGCATTGCATCCGAGCATCGAAGCAATCTGTCTGCGGGCATTCTCGACCGCCTTTTTGGCGGTCACTCCATAAATATGGCTGCTGGAAGGATTGCCGAAATGCTCATGGATATATGGAAGCATCGCTTCGGCCACCCGGGGGTCGATCGGCGTGGTAGCGTTGTAATCGAGATATATTGGTTTCATGATAGTCTTTTCCTTTTTGTTGTATAATTCGAAAATAGTCTTTTACCCCCGATTTGGCAATATCCGATCATAAATCTTGTCGAAAACCCGGGCAAAAAGGGCAAAATCCATGTCGTCAAAATGATATACAAAAAAAGCCGGGCGATTATCCCGGCTTTTTTTAACGTGAAATTTATTATTTCTACCGGACTCTCAGCCCGGCGATTTTGACCGCGCCGCGGTGATAGCCGTCCGGAAACATCTTTTCCAGTTCTTCGATGGTCAGATGGTTGGCCTCACAGGTCTCATATACGGTTGGAACGGTGCCGGTGGCGTGAAAGGTGTCCCGAAGATATTCAATTACTTTCCAGTGCTTTTCGGTTAACTCGGTCGGCATTTTCATCTCGAACGCCTTGAACAGGGCAAAATGCTCGTCCCATTCTTCCGGGTTTATTAGAAAACCGCGCACATCGACATTGTATGTTTTGTTGAGCGGGATCGGTTCGATTTCCTCGGCCGATGTCAACAGCCATGAATGCCCGACATAACCCTCTTTGTAAGTGACTCCGGCCAGCTTGCAGGCGCAGCGAAGGTATCCCATCGGGAAGAGCCCCTTGAGGTCGGTCAGGGATGTATTGTTGACCCGGCAGGTTTTATAAACAATCGGGCAGACACCGGTTTTGACGAGCGAATCATGAATATAATGAATTATCCGCCAATGTTCGTTGGTCAGACCGCTCTCGATACCGCACCCGGGCGCCATCCCTTCGGCGAAATTTTCATCCCAGGTCTTGAAATCGGCCAGGAAGCCGTCATCATCGACACTGTATTCTTTTTCTTTATATTTAAATACCGCCATAATAACTCCGATCCTTGATTCTATCTATAAATCAAAATATTTTACCAACACTTCTTTATTTAACAAAAGATAACTAATTTTGATGGTTTTGGCAAGATAGAGGAGCCGTTAAAAAAATTTAGAGTCCGGTCTCCGGGATGATTTTAATCAAATGATGGTTTCTCTTACCATTTGCCTTCGCGGATCAGCCGGTCGATAACTTCCGCCACGAATTCAGGTCTCACCTTGTTGCCGTAAATAACTGTCGATCCCATAAACATTCCCCCCGGACCGATAAACTCAACATAGACTTCCCGGACATCATCGCTTTTACTATTAGTCGTTTTGACATAATTCATGGGTCTTGTTGCATTGGCGAAATTAACAGCTCGCAGATCGCTGGAAGGCACATCATCTTGTTCCATCTGGTTCCAGGCAACCAGTTTCTGGTTATAGCCGGAGTCAAATAGAGTTGACCGACGCTTCTTGGCTAATGGTTTAATCAGGATGATTCCCTCGGTGACATTACCGCTAACCAGATGATGTCCCAACCCCGTTAGTTGATTGCCCACCTGCTCCGTATAGGCATTATAGAATGATTGATTGGCCAGTTCCGACGCGAATTCATTATTTAATCGCGTCAGCCCCGGATTTGAGTCATCCGATTCCCGCACTACACCGAGAGTGGTTTTCCAGACCTGAATCTTTGCGGTTTCTGAAGCTATCATTGAATGAGAGACTTTGGGGGGGCTGCCGCAGGAAATTACAATCAGCAATACCAGGAAAAAAATGTCCAACGGGATAAGTCCCCTCTCCAATTTTTTGCCTGACATAGTTCACCTCATGCAAATTTATATTGGCTGTCTTTGCAGAAAAACTGACGATTCTTATATTGAGCCGGCCGGCATCAATATTATATGATGACCGGTCATGTATTCCGCTACATAATAATAACCAGTTTGCCGATCTGGCTGCCGTACTCCGATTCGATCGACCAGTAGTATATACCCGAGACGACCATCTGCGTGTTGCGCGTGATCAGATCCCAGCGTTCATGCATGGCCCGCGGAGAATCCTTCGGGTAATCATGTTCGATTTCACGAACGAGGTCGCCGTCTATGCTGAAAATGCGAATAGTGCATTTATTGGGCAAATTGGTGAAATGTATCGAGCGCGTTCGCTCATTGGTCAGCCCTTCCTGATGTACCAGGGTGCCGCTGTTAACCGAACCGATATAGTCACGTCCCTCGAAACCATAGGCGCCGTAATTTCCGTCAAGGCGATAAGGGTTGGGATAGACGATGACATTAAGCTTCTGGTATTCGATTTCGCTGTTATCATTTTGGGCGAATTCCGCTACATAATTCTTGTGCGGGGGAGTCTCCAGCGAGGCCAGACCGCTGCTTGGCGAACCATAGTCGAACGCCGTAACCGCGACATAGTACAATCGCGAAGGAAGCAAATGCGTGATATTGTATTCATATTCGAAATATTTGAACAGACCGTCCTCGGTCAATTGTTCCGGGTAATAGACCCGGGCGGTATCGATAAGGAGCGTCGTCGGGTATGGTTCATCGGGGTAAACCTTGTGTATACCGTTGGGGTCGCTGAGGTCATCCGCGTTCCAATCCTGTTTGGAGAAATAGAACACGGAATCACCAAAATAAAAATGGTGGTCGATATCATACAAATTTGGGTCAAAACCATCGCCATACAGGGTCCTGAGAGAGTCAAGATAATATGGGGGATCTTTCAATTCCCAGACACTTCGGCGGGTGTTCCAGACATATTTATTATAGTCCTCGACATCGAACGATGCGATTACATAAAAATCCGAGGCGACCGGCGAAAGGGACATATATATGCGGTATCCTTCAAAATCGACGATATTGCTGAAAACGTCCTTTTCCGTCTCCGAGCGGAAGCCGTTCCAGCGGACCCTCAATTCGCCCTGCTGGAATTCATTGATGCTCGGATATATCCTGCTTCGTAATGTATCCTTATTGATGTCCAGAACCCACATTTCAGGTGCCGGAGGCGGCGCCGCACCGCGGAAATCCGGTACGCGATCACCTTCGTAATATACCGTGTCGGCATCCAGATATACCCACCTCGGCTCGACCACCAGCGGATCGAGGCTGATTGTGTCATAGACTAGCGATGAGTCATAAGCACAGATGCGGTATTTGCCGCGATACCCGTCGCCATCGGTGTCAACGCCGGGATTGTCATAAATCCAGGATGCCCACATGGAATTTATGCCGAAGTCCTCGAAACTCAGTTGATTGTAAAACGGCCACGGATCATTGGGGTCAAACATGTTCATGAAAGCATTACAGTCGGTGTGCAGATTTTCTCCGCCTATGTAGGCGAAACTCATGGGAAGAACTTCACCCGGATCGATATCGAACGGTCCGCATGACAAAAGATATCTTGTGTCAAAACCATCGGCGAAATCATATGCCTGCGGTCCCCGGGGAAGCCAGCCCTCAGCGGTATTGTCAACGGCGCTGAATAACTGGTCATAATCGAATTCGCCGTGACGCATGATGTAATATTTATTCTTGTCGCCTTCCGGCGTGCCCAGGAATCCCCCGAAATCACGGAACGGATCATCCAGGGTACCCGCCTTGCGGGGGCCGAAATCCATGGGTGCAGCACCGTTTGATATCCACCAGTTGAAAGCATAATCGAGTGAATCGGAAGGGGTCCTGATAACCCGCATTCCGGTGACACCGGTCACCGCCGCCGAGGCATAAGGGCAGGGGGAATCCATATCACGGCCGTCATTGTCGGCGATGTATGCGATATTGATGGTATCTTTGAATCCGCAGCCCTGAGGGGAAGGGATGTCGACTTTGAAACCGCATATATCATCGTCATAGCCTTCGCCGTTTTCACCCATCTGCACATCGGCGTCGACATAAAAGCCCATATATACTTTCTCCAGTGTCCTGCGGCTGATGTTTTTAATGGAATAGTCGAACAGGACAAAATCTTCGGCGTAAGAATAACTCCAGGCATAACTCCTTTGAGTTACCTCGATTCCCAGAGGTATATGCGGCCGACCATCCCAGGTGTCAATATCGATATACTGGGGGTTGGTGACGGTGTCGGTGTAGATGGCAATATAATCCTGCTCGGAAATCGCCTCCGGATCGTTAGTTAAAAGCGAGTGGTAGTCGATCGCTCCGCGCGGCAATGGATCGGGCCACAACTCCTTGGTTCCGGACCATCCATCAGCCCCCACCGATACCAGCGTATCACGCCCTATAATCGCCCCTATCCAGAAGGCCCCGGCAAAGAGGTAACTCTGCTGTCCGGGATAAGGATAAATACATGAGGGGGCATCGCCGCCGAAAGGATCGGAGGCTCCGGCAATGAAACCCTTGCCGAAATGGCCCTGATTGGTAACTGTCATACCGATCCGGCCGATTTTATGACAGGCGACGGTTACATAAGGATCATCGGTCGAGATCTTGCCGACAAAATTGGGTTGATCGGACATGTCGACTTTTGCCCGTCCGAATGCCGGATTCGGGACCGAGGCAATTAATAATACTATGACTAATGACGTTATAAATTTTTTCATACCGCAAACATCTGTATATGGTGATAACTCATTTTCTTTTGACGGACTGCTATTCTATACTCCAACCGCCTGTAATGTCATCCGGTTTGTGCAGACATATAATTTAAGCTATTTGGCCCGCGAATGCAAGCCCGTAAGTCGCTAAAGGCTTATCCCGTCGGGATAAATCCCGGATTCACCGGGCGGCGACTTTAAACGACAACGGGATTTCCAAGCCCTTCCTGCCTCCTTAAGAATATTGACGTTGAAGTGTCAATTATGTTGATTTCTAATAAGACCTCATTTTATAAATACACTTGATTACACTTATTACATTGTCAGATAATGAATTATGTTAACGGTTATTCTGCCCGGACATCAGGTTTCGCGGAACAAATGTCAGAAGTTGTTGTTCAATCCGAAAGTAACGCCAATTAGGGCAACTGAATTTATTTGAACATAAATAACCACGATAATGAGTCCCTTTGCGTATTGAGTTTGTTATTAAGAGCATTCAGGGATTATGGCAAGGCTGCAATTAATGAATTGAACGGCATCTTAACTCCAGAAAATCTTGGATCAAAGGAAAGGATTTCCGATGAAAACTAGGCGATTAATCGCGTCAGTATGGCCGCTGTTTATTTTTCTTATCCTTCCGGGCATTGCTTTTGCCGAAGGAGCACTAACAGTAAAGGGTATTGGTCCGCGGGCCGGAATGGGAATAAACCCGGATCAATTTGTCTTTGGCGCTCAGGCTGTGATGGGCAGAATGCTCAAAATTGCCAACCTGGCATCGAGTATCGATGTCGGCTTTGGTAATAATGTGACCGATGTGACCTTCAACGCCGATCTTCAATTGACATTATTGCGACCGCCCAAATCCACTACTTCTTTTTATGGTTTCGCCGGCCCGACAATTGCATATTTCGACCCTGATAAAGGTGATAGCGATACGGAAATCGGTTTGAGTGTCGGGGGAGGCCTGAAAATCCCCATGGGGACAAGCAATCTATATAATCTGGAAGCAAGAATCGGTATAGGTGATGTCCCGGATTTCAAGCTTTTGCTTGGTATTTACTTCGGAGGCGCACCCAAAAAAGAAAAATCATAATAGATCTATATAAATCCCGACCGGCAAAGTAAATTTGCCGGTCTTCAGGTTAGTCATATGTATTTTGAAGAAAAGAAAAAGAGCGGTCTTTCCGCCAAAGCCATCATTATTGCAATAGCAGTTCTGCTTGTATTAATCATTTTCCTCCAGAATACCGGGGTCGTCACATTCCGATTGTTCTTCTGGAGTCTCAGCATGTCCCAGATTCTGCTGTTGCCGTTGATATTCATTAT
>JBFMFJ010000106.1:0-9857 GCA_040752235.1 Candidatus Zixiibacteriota bacterium
GCTCTTTCTTTGTCGAATTGCACTATCACAACAGGTAAGCCCGGCAATGGTGGAGATGGGAAGGCGGGAGGAATCGGCGGTATGGGCGGTGCCTGTGCGCCCGGGATTCAGATTGCAGCTAATACCGGATCGGCCGGTGGCGATGGCGGGAATGGCGGCAATGGCGGTCATGGCGCCGGCGGCAGTGGCGGGTGCTGTATCGGCATTTTGCATTATTGCTCAATATTCAATACCAATGGCCTCATTTTCCATAATCTGGAATTGCCTGGAACGGGTGGCTATGGAATCAGCTGCTCCGGTCGAGATGGATTCCTGGCCAGTTGGTATAAAACTGATAGTCTTGTAAATTTGCCTTGATTTCCGAATATACCTGTGACTGGGGCGAAGCGCTGACGCTTCTCAAATTCTACATTGAGCATGGAATTATCTACACACCGACGAAAAAAGAGGAATGATCGAGCACACCGCGCTGATTACCTGACTTCGATACCTATCCCCGATGAATCAAAATCCTGACCGTCCGAAACCTTCACCCTGATAATATAATTACCGGTTGTCATCGGGCCCTGCCAATGAACCCAGTCGGCGCGGTTATCGGAGGTGAAAACACCGGAATCACAGAGCCACAGATAATACAGCGAATCATCGTCAGGATCATAGGCATCACAATACAGCGCCACCACTTTATCAGGCTGGACCGTAGTACTGCTGCTTGACATTGATGTAATTCTGGGGGCCTGATTGGTCGGGTCACCCGAGGGCGGCTTTATAATGTTTTTATCCTGACCACATGAACTAAGGGCATAGGCGCAGAGGGCCAGGATAAATATGAGATAAATACTTTTGAGACACATTTTCATCCCCTCCTGATCTTGACGTAGCTACATATTAAATATAGCCATGATATGAACCGGGGCAAGCCCGTTTTTGGTGTTATAATGTGGCAATTTCCCACCATTTTTTCTTGACTCTCTATAAACTCTTGTCGATAATTGCCTTATGATGCAACGAAAACGACGCACGGGGGCGGTTATAGTCTTCACCGTCCTGATAATTATCTTGGTCAATATGGCTTGGTGGCTCTTCTATAATCGAACCAGCCGGAGTTTCGAGTCGCAGCTTTCTCATCGGCTGGCCTCCATCGCCCACCTCGGCGCATCGATGATAAAGCCGGAGCTGGTCAGTTCGCTGAAGGAAGGGTATCTTACCGCCTATGATCCGATCCTCGGGATTTTGGAAGACATAAAAGACGCTGATTCGCTTTCGGAAGTTTTCCTGATTGATGATAATTATATTTATCTGGCGACGACATCGCTGGAAGCCGATACCGTTTATTATTTATCGGTCCTCAACGGCCCATATATCGACTCGCTATTTTTGAACAATTGGCGACCGGATCCGCTGGCCGCCTCAAATCTCCCGATTGTCACTCCCGGCTATAGGGTTGGGGATATTGTCCTAAAATCGGCCTATGCGCCGGTGCGTGATTCGGCTGGAGTGATCATTGCCGCTCTTGGAGTCGAGGCCGATGTCGATTACACCGATGTCCTTTTTGACCTCAAGCGCAATTTGTATCTGTCGACCGGTATCTCGCTGGCCGCAGGAGTTCTGTTCGGGCTGTTTTTCGTTCTCTTTCAGAGAAAGATCAATGCCGCCGAAAAATCGCTCTTTCTTTCTCAGTCGCAGGCCAATCTCGGCCGGATGGTCGCGGTCGTTTCGCATGAGATTAAAAATCCGCTGATGATTATCCGGGGCTCGGCCGAGCGCCTGATCAAGAGCGGCATGAAGGAAGCCGAGTTTATCGTGGAAGAAACCGATCGCCTTAATGATATTGTCACGGGGTATCTCGATTTCGCCACTGGAAAAAAAATCCTGAAAACCGGTAATGTGGACATTAAAAACATTCTGGCCGACATTGTCGAAAAGTTTACCGCACGTCTGGCGGCCGGCGGTACGAAATTGACGCTTGATGCCGACAGCGAAAATTCATCAATCGTAAAGGCCGACGCGGCCGCTATCAGGCAGGTGATTATCAACCTGATTCTGAATGCCGCCGAGGCCTGCCGCGAAACCGAAAAAGCCGAAGTCAAAATCAAAGCGAATAAGACGGCGGGGCGGGCGATCATTAGAATAATTGACAATGGACCGGGAATAAGCAGGAAAGAGATGAAATCAATCTTTGAGCCGTTTTATACTACCAAGACAACCGGCTCGGGCCTGGGGCTGTATCATTCGAAACAGCTTTTGGAACAAATGGCGGGGGCCATCGCTGTCGAAAGCCGGGATGGCGGCCCCACCGTATTTATTATAACCTTACCAATGGCCGATAAAGGAATATAGTTATGTCCAATATTCTTGTCATAGATGATGAGCCGAAAATGACCTATCTGGTCGAAGGCGCTCTGACTGATGCCGGTTTTCACGTGACGGCAGTCAACTCTCCGGCTGAAGCCATAAGACTTATCGAAAATCATTCTTATGATATTATTGTCACCGATTTTTCGATGCCGAAAATCTCGGGTATTGATATCCTGGAAAAAGCTCGGGAAAAGGGAGATTCCGCAGTCGTGATAATGACCGCCTATGGGACTGTCGAAAACGCCGTGGAAGCGATGAAAAAAGGCGCCGCCGATTATATAATGAAACCGTTCCCTATGGATGAACTGGTTATTGTTTGCCGAAAGCTGGCCGAAAAACAGCGCCTGAGCGGTCTTACCGACATGCTGGCTCACGATATCAAAAATATCTCTTATGACCAGTTTATCGGGCATTCCCGGGCGGCCAGGGAAATGCTCGATATGATATCCAAGGTTGCGGCGACCGATGCCACCGTTCTGCTGACCGGGAAATCAGGCACCGGCAAGGAACTTGCCGCCCATCTGATTCACGAGAATTCCCCCCGCAGGAGCAAACCATTTATTCCGATCAACTGTGCCGCTCTTACCGAAACCCTGCTGGAGTCGGAATTATTCGGCCATGAAAAAGGCTCTTTCACCGGCGCCGACAAAAGGAAGCTGGGACGTTTTGAGCTTGCCGACGGCGGGACAATATTCCTTGATGAAATCGGTGAAATGTCGCCCGCCCTGCAGGCCAAACTCCTGCGCGTTCTCGAGGAACGCCAGTTCGTTAGAGTCGGCGGCGTTGATAATGTGGCGGTCAATGTCAGGGTCATAGCGGCGACTAATCGAAATCTGAAGGATGAAATGGCTGATGGGAAATTCCGGGAAGATCTCTTCTTCCGGTTAAATATATTCCCCATAAAGATTCCGACCCTGGCCGACCGAAAGGAAGATATTCCCGACCTGGCCCATTATCTTTTGAAGCGAAAGAATTATAAGAATCCCGATTTATCCGAAGAAGTGATCAGCCTGCTCGTATCTTATAATTGGCCGGGAAATATCCGGGAGCTTAAAAACATTCTGGAAAGAGCCATGATTCTGGCGGCGGGGGAGCCGATTGAAATTGAACATATCGGCATAGATGATGAAACCGAAACAGCGCCTCTTCAGGTCGCGGCCGATGGCGGCTCGGGCGCCGGGCTGGAAGCGGCGGAAAAAGAAATGATCATAAAAGCGCTTGAAAAGACAGGCGGCAACAAAACGGAAGCAGCCAAAATGCTGAAAATAACGCGTCGGCGCTTGTATTCGAGGATGAAATTTCATAATATTTAATGAGCAAAATCGTCCGTCAATGTACGTTGAGGTACGTTCAGATATGGCAGCAAAAGGCAGTTTGGTTAGTAACTTGTTGATAATCATTAGAATGCGATTTCATGGAAAATTGGCACAGGACTTGAACGGTATTTATTCGGATTGAAAAAAGGAGACAACCATGAAAAGAAAATTAATGATTATCATAGGATTGACCCTGATGGGGTTGCTGGTTTACAGCAGCGGTTATGCCCAGATGAACCAGCAGCAGCTTCGTAATCGCTTCCAGTACGAGTACGAGACTACGGAGCAGGTCATCAATCAGGCGCAGAATGCCATTGGTGAGTCCAAGACTGAAAAGGGCCAGGCCCTGCTTCAGTTGGCCATTCAGCTCCAGAACCAGGCTCGCGTCATGGGGCAAAATCAGTATTACAACCAGGGTATTGAGACATCGCTGAAAGCCCGCGAGCAGGCCAGAGCGGCGATGGCGGTAGCGGTTCAGGCTGACGAAAATGAGAATCTGGTCGTCCGCCAGCTGGAAAGAACCGACAATATTATTGCCCAGTTCCAGAACCAGATTTCGTCTGATTCCGCTCCGATGGTCCGCACCATGTTCGAAAATGCCCGTGAGAACCAGCGCAAGGCCTGGGAGTTTTACCGAAATCGTTCCCTGCGGGCCGCCCTTAAATTGTCACGTCAGGCCGAGAAATCGGTTGAAGGTATGGGCGAGCGTATTAAGTCCGAGCAGGGTGATCTGACCCGCCTCAGAACGCAGACCAAGCAGCTTGAGCAAAAAATGGAGCAGGTCCATTCAATGGTCCGCGATTGTGACAATGAGGAAGCCTCCGGTCTGTTTATAAAGGCCCAGAACAATTTCAACGAAAGCCAGCAGCATGCCTCGAAAGGCGAGATCAAACAGGCTGAAAACAAGCTGCAGTTGACTCACCGACTTCTGAACCAGATCGGTGAAATGTGCGGAGACCAGGAAGCACTGCAGAATAAAATACAGCAGATGAAACAGGAAATGGAACATGTCGCCGAGGCCATCCAGAATAGTGGCGATGCCGATGCTATCCAGTTGATGCTGTCGGCCCGAAACCACCTTCAGGAAGCCGAAAAGCTGTGCGCCGTCGGCAATAGTGAAAATTGTGCGGCCAATATTAAAGCCGCCCAGATGAACTTCCAAAAGGCCAAGAAATTAGCGGGGTTATAACACCTTGACATACATAATCAGGATTATCGGGTCCGCCCTGATCTTGATGCTGAATCTCGCCGGGATCGCCGCCGCCGATGGCGACCCCGGCGACTTTAGTATAAGATTCGGAATGGGCTACGATTTTGTCTCCCAGGAATATTTTACCAGTTCCAGCCGCTATGATACCTCCCTTTCACCCGATCCGGATTTAACCGATATCACGCTCCTCAGTAAGGACTACCTGGATGATAAAAAGGGGCTGGTCTATGTGACCCTCAATCCACGCAATGAAGGTCGCTATATTCTTGAAACCGGATGGGAGCAAACCCCGGATATACTGAGGGCCCTTGGGCGGGGGCACCTTACCGTCGGCGGAAAGGACAGCCGCCTGGAATCCGATTTCGATTTCGAAATAAAAAGACGCTGCCGCGGTGATGCCGAGATTGGTGAGGATCTGTCTGTCCTGAAGGGAAAAACCAAATATATCAGAAGGCTGTCGGAACAGGTAGAGTCCAGCCTCCGGATTTATGGCGAAAATGTCGCCTTTGACTCCACCAGCTCTCTGGTTTACAATTACTCGCGATTTGGCGGCGAATTGGGCTTTAGCATTTTCACCCGCAATTTTAACTCCATCTTCTTTAATGCCGGTGTGGAAACGAGGGATGTGCCCGATTCCAGCCAGCTGAACTTTCTTCAACTTCGGGGCAGCCTTGGCTATTTTGGCTCGCTGGGAGGAAGCCAGATATCGGCCGACCTTACTATTGAAAACAAGGATTATGACAGCCCGGACAACCGTGATGACTATCTCCTGATAACTCTATACGGAAATGCCAAAGTTCCTGCCAGTGAGAATATCTTTGTCAGGCCGCTGGGCAACCTGGAATATTTTGATTTCAGGAGCGATGAGTTCATCAACAGAGATTACCTTCTGGCTCGCGGGGGGCTGTTGGTGGGACGGGATTATAGCCGGATCAGCCTTGCCCTTGGTCCCAAATTCCAGCTTCACTCCATTTCTTCCGACTATGAGGGCGATGATGATTATCTTGAGTATATGGCCTTCGGCTCAATTGATTTCTTTTATTCCGATCGGATATTGTGCTTAATTGAGAACCAGGCAGGCCGTCGGGGCTATCAAAATGATCCTGTCTATTATTCAGATTTTACCTTTAACCGCCTTAGCTTGATCGGCAGCTTCAAGCTTCTCGGCACCCTCAATCTCGACCTGCTGTTCTCCGCCGAGTGGGAATGGCACGAAATTGAAAGCGATGACAGCCGGCTGTATTTGCTGTCATCGGGACTAAGCTACACTTTTTAGACAGTCGTTCAGAGTCTTCGGTACCTTCAAATCAGTCTTAAAAAACTTCCTGTAAGTCAATCCGAAGTTGCATTGGATAGGCTTAATAAACAGGACTTTTTGTCTCTTATTATGGGTTTTGGCCCATAGTCGGGGGTGGTTTTTGGGGTGGGTTAATGGACAGTATTATCTATGCTTGTAATCGCCGGGGAGTGTCAATGGGGTTTTGTCGGGGGTCGTTTCCGGACCGGTTGGGCGGCCGGCGGGATTTGGTTATAGGCGACAATGTGTATCCTCATGTCGGCGCAGGGGCGGTTTGAGGAGGCTGACTTTGTGACAACATTTCACAAAGTCGCCTGGTCGGCCGGATCGGTAAATGGTTTTGAGAAAGGGGCAGATTGTGAATGAGTTCACAATCTCGGGAATGCGGCCGGTCTTTCCCGGGGCCGGTTTAATAGGTGTTTACAGGAGATTTGGAAGGTCTGAGCGGGAGCGGTCAGGGGATTATAAAACGGGCGCCGTGACAGCGCGGAGGCAACCCGGGGTGGCATTATTGTGGTCCCGGCGGGATGGTATTGGATTGAATCTGCCGGCATGATTTTATGGTTGAAATTGGCTGTTATTGTTACTACAAGAGTTAGTATATGTTGATATTTGAAAAAAGTTCTTGACAGGAGGGATATTTTTGTTATAATGAGGACGTCCAGGGAAGAAGTTGTGTTGAAGCAACGCTTCTGTTAAGATTAAGTAGCACCTTGCAACATGAAGACGAACTTGATGTTGCTGCGAAAAAGCTCAAATCGAAAGATCATAAAGACAATTCTTAGATCACTTGTAGGTAAAAACATCCTATAAGATCTTCAAAGGTTTCCAAAAACCCAATAAAACGATCTTCAAAAAGACTGATGTTAATTCCTTCTTTCACTCATTAACATCTATCATCCACTTTTTGAGGATGGTTTTGGGGGCTTCCGAACGCCTCTATTAGCAGAAGTTCGGAGCTAACAAAGTGACCTTATCAAGAAAGATTAATGATTCAAGATAGTGGTTACTTTTAATGAACCTTTAATAATATTTAAAGGAGCATTATAATGATGCAGAAAAGAACATTGTATTTATCTTTACTGCTGGTTTCATGTCTGCTGTTTTTCGGTTTTTCCTATGCTTCGGCACAGAATGTTAAATTTCAGTCGAAATCGGTTCCTCGTTGTACAGATGCGGTTCTTAATATCACGGTAACCTCCCCGGAACAGTTGAGTGCTTTTGAAATCGTTTTTCAGATTACCGGCGATTTTACCGGCACTCCGGCGGTCGCCTGGGCGGGCGGTTTTACCGGTTTGAACAATCGGATTGATCCGACTCTCAGCGGTGGTATTTACCGAATGGCAGCGATGAAAGATGATGCCGGCGATGCCTGCATAGATGCGACTGGCGGGGTTGTTGTCGGAACCATCACGGTTCATGCTGCGGATATTTGTGCTGGCACGATTAACGTTATCGGCGCCAGCATCACCGGAGCCGGCTGCTGCACTTCCCTGGATATTTCGACCGGTCTGGTCAGCTGCGACCTGGAAGCTCTGGCGACGACCGTTACTGCCGGAACAGTGACGATCAACAACCAGACTCCGACGATCAGCTGCCCCGGCGATATCACGGTTCACTGGGGTGACCCGGTTCAGTTCGATGTCACCTACGGCGACCCGGATATGGCCAACGGCTGCGAAACCCTGACTTTCAGCGTGCTTGAAGGTCCGGGCGCGGTCAATGCCTCCGGTCACTATCTGTGGAACACCGGCGGCGACGATGTTTGCGACCACACCGTGTCGATCAAGGTTACCGACAAGTGTGGTGCGGCCGACACCTGTTCGCTGAACATCTGTGTTTATAACGATCCGCCTGTGATCAGTCACGATCCAGCAGATATACTTTTTGCAGTTTGGGGAATTACTCTGACCGATCAGGTCGTAGCCAACGACCCTGACGGCGGTCCCAATGCTCTGGCTTATTCACTGGTCAGTTTTGACGGCCCGACCTATTACGGCAGCGGCTTTTCGATTGATCCGGCCACCGGCGTGTGGACCTGGGATATTGGCGATAATTCCGATTATCTGGGTGATTTTGAGCTTTGCCTCAGCGTCACCGACGGTGCCAATGTTTGCGATCCGTGCAGCCCGTCCAATTCGGATGTGGCCTGCTATATGATCCACGTTGCCGGCTTTGCCATCACGATCGAGAAGGTTCATCATCAGCTTCAGGGATATAACACGACCGTCGGAATCTACCTTGATTCCATGTTCATGCCGGATGTTTTCACGTCCGACCTGATCGGCGGTTTCGACTTCCTGATCGCTTATGACAACTCGGTTCTCAACGCGATCAGCGCCGAACCGGGCGAACTGATCAACGATGACAAGTTTGAGTATTTCACCTATCGTTTCGGCGCCACCGGCAACTGCGGCAGCGGCTGTCCTTCCGGTCTGCTGCGTGTCGTTGGTATGCGCGAGACCAATGATGGCGTTGTCAATCCTTACCATATTACCGGTCCGGGCGAACTGGTCAAATTGACCTTCTTCGTCTCCAACGACCTGACCCTTGAGGGGTCGTATGTTCCGATCAGATTCTTCTGGTTTGACTGCGGCGACAACACCCTCTCGGATGAATCGGGTAACTGGCTCTATCTCGGCCTGAAGGTTTACGACTTTGAAGGCGGCGAGATAACCGATCCGATTGAATATGGTTACAGCGGCCCTGCGGCCGACTGCTACGATACTGTTTATTCGTCCGACGAGATCTTCAAGAATGCTCCGCTGGGAACGATTATCTTCCGCAACGGCGGCATTGACATTGAAGATGCCGACAGTATCGATGCCCGCGGCGACGTCAACCTGAACGGTGTTGCCTATGAAATTGCCGACGCGGTTGTCTTTACCAACTACTTTATCGAGGGCTTTGCGGCCTTTACGATTAACATCGACGGCCAGAAAGCAGCCACCGAAGTCAACGGTGACGGCTATACCCTGACGGTTGCGGACCTGGTTTACCTGATCCGTGTCATCGTCGGTGATGCCCAGCCGATGCCGAAGGTCAACCCGGCTGCCTATGCCAGCTTCTCGAGCCAAGGTAATGTCATCAGCGTCCAGACCAACACCGATATCGGTGCGGCTCTGTTTGTCTTCAACGGCCAGGTCACTCCTCTGCTGGCGGCCGATGCGGCCCACATGAGAATGGACTTCGGCTATGACAACAATACGACCCGCGTCCTGGTTGTCGGCTGGAACGAAGGCGACGCCCTGTCCAGCGGTGAAGTTCTCCAAGTTACCGGTGATGGCACCCTGATTTCGGTCGAAGCGGCCGAATACAACGGCGCTGTCCTGGCGACAACCAATAAGGTGCTTCCGACTGACTTTGCGCTCAGCCAGAACTACCCGAACCCGTTCAACCCGGCCACCGATATTAAGCTCGACCTGCCGGTAGCTTCCGACTACCGTCTCGCCATCATTAATATCAATGGTCAGACAGTTGCCGAGTTCGCCGGCCATTCCGAAGCCGGAACGGTTGTCATAAATTGGGATGCCTCCGGAATGGCTTCAGGTATCTACTTCTACAAGGCAGAAGCCGGTACCTTCAAGGCCACCAAGAAGATGGTCCTCCTGAAGTAACGTCATTTTGCCCGACCTGACGTTACAACAGGTTACACCACATACACAAAAGCCCCCCA
>JBFMFJ010000107.1:0-9789 GCA_040752235.1 Candidatus Zixiibacteriota bacterium
GACAGGATCGTAAAGAAATACTGTTCGCGCCTTGGCTAGCGGGTGACACCGCACATGCTTCGTCATAGCTTTGCCACGCACATGCTTGAAAACGGCGCGGATATACTGGCGATAAAGGAAATTCTTGGACACAGTTCTCTGGCGACAACACAAAAATATACTCATTTGACCACTGAGCAGTTGAAAGTGATTTACAAAAAGGCCCATCCCAGGGCATAATGGAGGGCACAGGTTATGAAAGCAAGATCGACGACAATATTATGCTTGCGGTATAAAGGATCGGTCGCTATAGGCGGTGACGGCCAGGTGACATTTGATGACACTATTATGAAAGCCAAGGCGGTCAAGATCAGGAAAATATATAATGATACCATCCTGACCGGTTTTGCCGGGGCGGCGGCCGATGCGCTGGCTCTATTCGAAAGATTCGAAGGCAAAATCGAGGAGTACTCGGGCAATCTTCCCCGCGCGGCAGTGGAACTTGCCAAGGACTGGCGCACCGATAAGTATCTGCAAAAACTCGAAGCCCTGCTTGCCGTAGCTGATAAACGAAATTCGCTGCTTATATCCGGTACCGGCGAGGTGGTCGAACCGGATGACGGCATACTGTCGATCGGCTCCGGCGGCCCCTATGCATTGGCGGCGGCAAGGGCGCTGGTGTCGATTAATCCGAAAATGAATGCCGAGGAAATAGTACGGAAAGCATTAACCATTGCATCGGACATTTGCATCTATACAAACAGCAATATTACGGTGGAATCCATAAAATGATCAATAAAGAAACCAGGACCCCCAGGGAAATTGTCGAGCATCTCGACAAATATATAATAGGGCAGGATAAAGCCAAAAAGGCGGTGGCTATTGCCCTGCGCAATCGCTGGCGAAGACAGGAAACCCCGGAAGATATTCGCCGGGAAATATTGCCCAATAATATTTTGATGATTGGACCGACCGGGGTCGGGAAGACCGAAATCGCCCGCCGGCTCGCCGAGATGGCCGGAGCACCGTTTTTGAAGATCGAAGCTTCGAAATTCACCGAGGTCGGATATGTCGGGCGTGATGTCGAGTCGATGATTCGCGATCTGGTCGATCTGGCAGTCAATATGGTTAAGCAGGATACCGCCGATATAGTGGCGGAAAAGGCCAAAAACAATACCAATGAAAAACTGCTGGATCTGCTTTTGCCGTCGCCGCCCCCGCCGCCCAAGACGATTGGGCAGGCCAGTGGTGAGGATATGATTGATGAAGTAAAGCCGGATAACAGTACCCGCCAGAAATTGCGCGAAAAACTGCTGAGCGGTAAGCTTGATGACCGCGTGATCGAGATGGACACGCCGCAGGACCGGTATCCGGTGGTGGAGATATTTTCGCCGATGGGAATGGAAGAACTGGGTATCAATTTTCAGGAGATGTTTTCCGGTCTGATGCCCAAAAAGACCAAGCGGCGGAAAATGACGGTGGCGGAGGCTCGGAAGTTTATCTATTCGGAAGAGTTATCCAAGCTGATTAATATGGATGATGTCATCATGGTGGCTTTGGAGCGCACCCAGCAGTCCGGTATTGTGTTTATCGACGAAATCGATAAAATCGTCGGCGAGAAATCCAAAACCGGCCCGGATGTGTCGCGCGAGGGGGTGCAGCGCGATATTCTCCCGATTATCGAGGGCTCCGCCGTAATGACCAAGTATGGTATGGTCGTGACCGATCATATTTTGTTTATCTCTGCCGGGGCGTTTCATTCTTCGCGGCCATCCGATCTGATTCCGGAACTGCAGGGGCGTTTTCCGATTCGGGTCGAACTTGATTCCCTGACCGCGGAGGATTTCGTCAGGATATTGGCGGAACCGAAGAATGCTCTTATCAAACAATATATCGCGCTTATGGCATCCGAGGGAGTGAATCTGTCATTCGACCAGGCGGCGTTAAAGCGTATTGCCGAAATTGCAGAGCAGGTGAATACTACAACAGAAAATATCGGTGCCCGAAGACTGCATACGATAATGACGACGCTGCTCGAGGACATCATGTTCGAGGCTCCGAACAAGAGGAAAAATATTCGCATTACGGCGGCGACGGTTGACAAGATGCTTTCGGAGATTCTCGAAAACGAAGATTTGAGTCGATATATTTTGTAACTGCCACCAATGGACAAGTGAATATTGATCTAATAGCTACTATTTAAGGAGTATGTATGGCCGAAGGAAAATTCGCCGCTGTTATTAATTGCATGGATGGTCGGACACAGATGCCTGTCATCGATGTGATGAAGAAGTACTATGCAGTTGATTATGTCGATATGATTACCGAGCCGGGGCCAAGCAAGGTTCTTTCGGATAATTCAAAGCAAAGCCAGATTGATTCAATTAAATACCGGCTGGGGATATCGGTTGAAAAGCATGGATCGAAAATGGTTGGTATCGTAGCGCATTTTGACTGTGCCGCCAATCCGGTGGAAGAAAAACAGCATCTGAAAGAGCTTGATAAATCGGTCGAGCTGGTAAAAAGCTGGGGCATGGGTTTAACGGTCGTCAAAATCTGGATTGACGAACACTGGAAGGCTCATATTTTGAGTTAATACCTTCGGCTCGGAGAAGCCGCCGGATCAAAATCCATAATTTTATAACGCCTATAATTCCCTGCAGACTAATAATGTAAGATTCCGTCGGCTTGACGGGATTTTATATTATTATCAGGAAGGCACGCAATTGGTCATATTCTGAAATTCGCGCGTCTTGACCAATAACTCAATAATACGCTGGTCTTGCTGAGACACATTGTGCAGCCTGAAACCGGCCTTGCTGTAATATGAATCAGGGTCGCATTTGCACCAGATACTCTCGGCATCAAAAATCACCTCATGTTTACCGTCCAGTTCAACAGGAAGCTGCATTCGCAATTGATAGATACCGTCTCTCAGGATTAATTTTTCACCGATAAGCATCATTCCCCGGGCCGAAATATCGGCCAGGTAGCCAAAAAGCTGGTTGGTATTGCGGTCAAAAACGTTGATTTTGATTCCGGGACGGATTCTGTCCTGACGTCGTCTTTCATTCATACCGACTCCCTTTAACCTTAGCCTTGAAAATTCGCTACGGTTTTGATTCAATAAATGAAGCCCAAAGGGCTGAGATAATAGAACAATTATATATATATTTAAATCGGCATGATGATTTTGTCCTTTACAAAAGTGACCAATATTGTCTTATTATTTCGTAAGGCATGACCATAGTTTTGGGATTTTACCGCGTAAGACAAATAAATACAAGGCGATAATGGAATGACGGAAGAAAAAGAATCGGAAATAGAAGAAGAAAAGGAAGAAGAAGGGCCTGAAGAAGAAGGATTCGATGAGCTTCTCAAATTCACTCTTCCCGGATTTGCAGGCGCCCTGATAGCCGGCGTTCTTTTTGATTACTTCGGCTATCAACTCAGCGCTGTCGGCCAGTGGATTGTCCGGACTCTGGCCGGCGAAGGGGAATCGATATTCGAGGGGATTTATTCTATCCGCAAACGGATACTGAAAGCCTCGGGCTCGTTGGCAGAGGCATACGGCTGGGGCAAATTTCTTGGAATGATATTTCCATGGATAATCGACTGGGGCTCGCGCCTGGCCGGCGTTGATGTCTATGCCGTGGAAAGTTTTTATATTCCATTTTTTTACGCCATGTCGGATCAGATCGGGGCCAATATATCGGGGTTAATATATCTTCGTCGAAAGGAAGACAGCTGGGGGAATACCGGCAAAGTCTATTTCCGGCATCCGGTTATGATAACCAGCCTGGCGGTAATTTTGATAGTGCCGTTTGGACTGCTGGCGGTGCGGCTGCTTGGTTTCAGCCCGACCAGCCAGAAATACACGGCGCTCGAGACCATTGCGGCCAATCTTTGCTGGCTGCCGGTGGTGGTCGGCTGGCTGGCCGGAAAACGGAAGAGAGAATCCTGAGCGGGGCGTTTTCTATTAACTATTGACTGTAATATTGTTGGATATTATGCTTGGGGCTGGTTTTTGAATATTGTGAAATTTCATTCAGAACTTTTACTTTGTATGATTACTCGCGATCATATGGAGGGTCTATGAAAAATATTTTAATGTTTTTGATGGCCGCGCTACTTTTGCTGCTGGCCGGATGTTATCAGTACGAGGAACATCTCACTATCAATGATGATGGGTCAGGTGTTCTTAAGATGCACTTTGTCATGAAAACCGATTATATCCGCGAAATGAGGGCGATGCTCAATGCGGCCGAGGCGGAGGCACCGGAGGATGAGGGCGAAACCTTCTCGATGGAAACCATTTTCGATCGTGCCGCCATCGAGAAAAATCTTGAAGCCAGCAACTGCGGACTGAAACTGACCGGCTATAACCTGGTGGAAACGGAGGATACGACAGCCTGGGATATGGAATTCGCGGTGGCCGATGTCAACAAGTTGTATGATTTGAATGAAGCTCTTTATCCTGAAGAGAGTCTATCGGGAATGAATAATGATGAAGAAGATGATGATGATACCGAAATCCCGGCCGTGTTTTCAAAGCAGGAAAACGGTAACTGGCAGTACCTGCGTTACCTCGATGAAGTGGCCGCGGCCAATGATGATGAGGAAGCCGGTGTTTATGATTATGATTACAGTTATGACTATCCTGCCGACACCGAAAATTATGAGGACATGACGGAAGAACCCGCCTATGATTCCGATATCCCCTATGAGGATAGTCAGATGGTCTATGAAAAAACCGGTGATATTCTTTATGACTCGGCCATGTCGGCGATGTCGGATGATTCGATGCAGGCTTACATGGAAGAATTCATGCAGATGACTCAGGATATGATGGAATGCAAGATGCGATATACGGTCACATTCCCGGGAAAGATTGTGGAATCCAACGCAGATGAAACAAATGGAAACACGGCGACGTGGGAAATTAATTTCAAGGATATGAACAGTGGAATCCCGTCAATGCGGGCGACTATAGAGAAATAATAAGAGGACTTTTTAGGCTTAGGCACGGCAGTACAAACTAATTATAAAGCGGAGTAAGATGCATGACGCATGCAATCGACCATTCCGCTTTTTTATTTTAAACTGGATTTTTGAATACAAAATGAAACAAATTCCAGGCCGTAAAATGCGAAAGCGAAATCAATCCGCTTCCGAGATACTGAGAGGAAATAGGATAATCCGGCAAGCGCCGGGATTAATTAAACTCAGTTCACTGGAGGTAAACATGATTGGTGGAATTCAGAACAACATGAGCATATCTTCGGATATGATGCTGCAGCGGCAGCAGGAAATGTTCGAACGAATCGACCAGAACAGCGACGGCCAGCTTGATCAGTCAGAACTGCAGGCAATGGCCGACGAAATGTCGGAACGAGGTGGGATGTCGATCGATATCGGCGAAATGCTGGCATCGGGCGACACGGACGGCGACAATATGATCAGCCTGGAGGAATTTCAGGCGATGAAGCCGCCGAAACCGCCGGAGCCGCCCACCTATAATCTGGCGGAGATTATGAGTCAGGGAACTACTGAGGAGTCACAGTCCCTCGAATTGACAGGGGCTTTGCTCGACATTCTGGGCTGAAGATCCTGATTATTCCTTAATGGCATTGACCCGGGGCGGGATTTTGAGTTCCATAAAAAGGGACAAAAATCCCGCCTTTTTTATTTTTAGATTAGTCTTTCGGGAACGGTCGCTTGTCTGATTCTCAAGCAGGTTAAAAAGGAGATGTCTGGGATTCAGGCGGGCAGCATGAAATATAGAGTCTTATTGACCGGCAACGGCAACAACGACTTATGGCAAAAAATTACGGGATTCAATAATGCCGGCTTTGAAATCGTAAAGGGAACGGCGGCAGCCGCGTCCGATGCGGTTGCGAGAAATAATTCCCCCGAAATAATTATTATAAACTGCGAATTCAATTCGGATGACGATTATAACATCTGCCGGCAGATAAGGGAACGATTTGATGGCCCGATACTGGTCATTCCCAAAAATTACACTCCCGAAATGGAATTGCGGCTGATAGAATGCGGCGCCGATGATATTCTAAACGGATTGCTTACCGAGGAGTCCATTCTTGCGCATCTAAATATGCTGGTCCGACGATTCCGTATTGATGCCGACAGAATCGGCCATAACCATCGTAATAATCTCATTAAAATAGGGCGCATTGAAATTGACAGGACAATCCGCAATGTCTCCGTTGATGGGCTGGAAATTCAATTGACCACCGCCGAGTTTGATTTACTCTGGTTTTTGGCCAGTCGGGCCAATCGGACTGTTTCCCGCGATGATCTTTATCGCGCTTTGACCGGTATCGAATACAACGGGTTGGACCGCTGTGTCGATCTTCGTATCTGCCGGCTGCGAAAAAAGCTTGGCGACAGCGTCAAGAAACCGAGATTTATCAAATCCATCCGAAGTGAAGGTTACCTGCTGGCAGGCAACATCGAACAATAGCACTGATCTCTCTCATGCTATTTATTGAATGGCAGGGTTTGACTGGCCGTGCAATGCGGCCGACCAACCCTGCCTGATTTTTTGTACCGGGATTATGAATGCCGGATATTATAGAATTTATGAAAGAAGGTTGATTTTTGAATACTGTCCCGTATTATGATGAAAATAATTTGGCGAATATGAGGTAAATGATGAAAGAGAAATATCATAAATTCGACGATAAACTGATGTTTTACAGGCATAACGGAATCGATCCGAAACGATTGTCCGTACTCTTTGTTCACGGATTGGGCGATTCGGGGCTGAGTTTCGAGGATGCCTTCAAGGATGATCGATTCGGTCAATTCAATCTTATTGTGCCCGATCTGATTGGTTATGGCCGCTCATCAGGTGCGGGCAATAAAGATGATTACAGCTATGAGGCGCATGTCCAAAGACTATGGCAGTTGATCGATGAGCTTGGTATAAAAGAATTGATTTTAGTGGGGCATTCGATGGGGGGCGATCTGACCACCCTGATGTGCTCCTCCGACAAGAAGAACATAATAAAAAAGTATGTCAATATCGAAGGCGATTTGACGCAGTATGATTTGACAATCTCGCGGGCCTCGGTCAAGGCGTTTGAAAAGGGCAACTTCGATAAATGGTTCGAGACTGATTTCAAAGAAAAGCTGGTCTGGGGTAAATTGGGTGAAGTTCGATCCGGGTGGATTTATTATGTAGGAGTCAGTATGTGCCGTCGGGACGCCTTTCTTGCCAATGCCCTTGAACTGGTGCGGCGGAATACATCACTGGACGGCAAATACAAAAGCGAAATTGGGAGGATTTTCCTCTCCCTGCAAATTCCGAGGCTGTTCTGCTATGGAACGAAGAGTCTGGCCATGGCGACTTTGAATTTCGTAAATGAGAACAATATTTCCTCGCAGTCCTTCGATGGGGTGGGGCATTGCCCGATGACTGATGCCTCGAAAGAATTCTATGATTGCCTTTATGATTTTATAAGACGCGGATAATGCAGGACAAACACAATGACTGATACTCATCCAGAAGAAAAAAACGAATTTGAGGAACACAAGACCTATTTCGAAGAATTTTTCACCATAACGCCCTTTTTCAAAGCCTTAACCGACGAGCGGACAACTGGCGAAATACAGGAATTGGTCGCCCTCTGTAAATTTAATCAAAGCGACAAAATTCTGGATTTGTGCTGCGGTCAGGGCAGGCACAGCAATAAATTGAGGCAGTTCGGCTTTAAGGCGATTGGCTTTGACTTTTCACGGACTCTTTTGAGTATAGCCCAAAAGAATGCCGCGGACAGTGATTCCGGGGCGCTTTTTGTCCGGGGAAATATGAAAGAGCTGCCTTTTCAGGATGCCGCCTTTGACTGGACCTTATCGCTATTCGGCAGTTTCGGATTCTTGAGCAATGCGGATAATGAAAAGACTCTGGCCGAAGTCGTCAGAATTCTCAAGCCGGGGGGGCGGCTGCTTCTTGAGATACAGAATAAAGACAGTTCCATGAAATGGGACGGCAAGGAATCGAGACATGAACTCGAAAGCGGGGGATACCTGATACAAAATTCGGATTTCTGCCCGGAAACAAGACGGATGAAAATCAGAAGGACTTTCTACCGCGGCGATCGAAAAGACGAAGTGTCCATTTCATACAGATTATATACGGTGCCTGAAATCTCCGGCCTTTTGGCGTCCAGAGGGCTTGAAGTATTGGATGTCTGGGGCGGGTTGTCGGGGAAAACGCTGGATGTGGATTGCCGCAGCATGGTAGTCTGTTCCCGGAAGATATTGTAACCGAATCACTTAAAAGTTCCACCAATTAATTTCACATAAAATTTGAATAATATAATAATTTTTGGAAACATATATAGCTATATGCGCATATAATAATATATCAAACGAAGAAAGGAGGTGAAAGACTTGGAAAAAGAATGCGCGACGATTAAATGTATCGAGACCGATGACGGTTATCGGATCGAAATAACCGGCAAGAAAATGAAGGAAATGATGGCCTGCTGCGGGATGCCGATGATTAAAATCATCCAGGGTGATAAATCGGACTGCTGTCCGCCGGAAAAGAAAGAGTAGATGGAAACGGACCGGATTTCGAAATATTCAGGCTCAACACTCCCGAAATCCGGCCTGTTTTATTATGCCCGGTATATTTTTACATCGCCAAAAGTGGTCCCGGCCGAAATATGGACTTTCGAGGTCGCGGAGTCATAGTCGTCAGTCTGGTTTTGAAGATGGTTTGAGATGCCGGATTCCGTCTTACCCAGTATAGTCACATCACCGAAAGTGGTCGAGCCATAAGCGAAGACTTCCATGTTGGCGGGGACGATGATGACGATATCGCCAAAGACGCCGGACACCATAAGACGGTTGATACCGCTCTTGAGCCTGGCTCCGGACAGGCTGATGGTGTTGTCGCCGAATGTCGTTGAAGTGCTGAAACCGTCAATTTCGTGATCCTTAAGGTCGACTCTGATATCTCCGAAGGTCTTTGAAACAGAACCGCCGAAATTCCCGCCCGGGGGCGCTTGAAAGGAACCGTTGCTGCCGGTCTCTCGTCTCCTGGCATGGTGAATAATCAGAGCGATCCCGATAACGACAAGTATCAGCGGCCAGAGATTACGCAGGAAATGCCTGATCGAGTAGTCAATAAAGTGAAAATTGCTCAAAAGAAGAACAATTCCGACGACTAAGATAAGGATTCCCCAAAATTCGCGTTTATTTGTCATAAGAGCTTTCCTCCCTTTAACAGGCTTACGTCAAGATGGCGGATTTTGTTGCGAATAGCAAGATAAACATGAACTTACCGGGAATATCCTGTTCCCGGATAAACGGTGCTTGACATAAACACCTCGAAAACATAATATGGAACGGTTTATCTGAAAGAAAACAAGGAAGGAGCGTATATGGCCAGATCATTTACTGAAATCACCGACCTCTCCAAAAAGGAGGTCTGGAAAATATTTGAATTATGCGGGAAAATGAAAAGCGGAAAAATCGCCCCGAAGCCGCTGGCCGGTAAATCGGCGGCCTGCATTTTCACCAAACCGTCGCTGCGGACCCGTGTCTCATTTGAGGTGGGCATCAACGAGCTGGGCGGAAATGCCCTCTATATCACCGACAAGGAGATAAAAATCGGTGAAAGAGAATCGGTTCATGATGTCGCCAAGGTCCTTTCGCGCTATGTCGGATTGATTATGATTCGCACGTTTGCCCACAGCGATGTGACCGGTCTGGCCAAGTACGCCGAGGTTCCGGTGGTCAACGGCTTGACCGATCTGGTGCACCCGTGCCAGATTA
>JBFMFJ010000108.1:0-9777 GCA_040752235.1 Candidatus Zixiibacteriota bacterium
CTTAACCTTATCCAGAACCTCGGATGGATTATTCCAGTCGAATCCTACCCCGCCCGCCTTCTCGCCAAAGCGAAAGGCTTTCACCAGAGCCGGCGCCGATTTCGGAATGCCGTTGATAACCGACTTTTTCTCTCCCGAATCGATTTTGATCTTTTCCCACTGGTCGCGGACTTCCTGCGGCTGGAGGTCTTTTTTCTCACCGAAGACATGAGGATGGCGGTTTATCAGCTTCTCATTAATATCATTAATCGCATCATTTATGCTAAAATACCCCGCTTCTTCAGCAATCCGAGCATGGAAGATTATCTGAATCAGCAGGTCGCCCAGCTCTTCACGAAGGTGCATGGGGTCCCTGTTTTCTATCGCTTCAACCACCTCATACGTCTCTTCAATGAGATATGGCAATAACGACTCATGGGTTTGTTTCCGATCCCAATTGCACCCGCCCGGCGAGCGCAGAGTGGCCATTATTTCGACTAACTTATTGAATGGCTCTATCTTATGAGACATTTTCGATTTTTCCTTTCCAAATCAACTTTTATGTCGATATTAACCTATAATACTGAAACAAGGTCCGGAAATAAAGGGTTTTATAAATATCCTTAGCTTGACAAAACGTATTATCTAAGGTATTTTGGCCTTTCTTGAGAGGACAAAATGAGTATAGAAACGAAAAAAAATGACAGTTCCAAGGCCCAGCCTTATGATCCCAAAACGGTTGAGAATGAGATTTACGACCGCTGGCTTAAGGCGAGTTATTTCAAGGGCGAAATAAATAAGACCAGGGAATCATATTCCATAGTGATTCCTCCCCCGAATGTTACCGATATTCTGCATCTGGGACATGCGCTGAACAATACCATTCAGGATATTCTCATCAGGCAAAAACGGATGTCTGGCTATGAAGCTGAATGGGTTCCCGGCGCCGACCATGCCGGAATTGCCACCCAGGTGATCGTGGAAAAGCAACTCAAGAAGGAAGGAACGACCCGGCGCGAACTTGGACGCGAAAAATTCCTGGAGCGCACTACCGCCCTGGCCTATCGGAACAAGGACTATATCCTGAATCAGCTCAAGAAAATCGGCTGCTCCTGTGACTGGGAAAGAACCCGTTTTACCATCGATGAATCGTTGTCACGAGCGGTTATCAAAGTTTTTATACACCTGCACCAGAAAGGCCTTATCTATCGCGGCCACCGGATCGTGAACTGGTGCCCGTCCTGCCAGACCTCGCTTTCGGATGATGAAGTCGAGCATGAAAGCAAGCAGGGCAGTCTCTGGTATGTGAAATACAAAATGAAAGGCTCGGACCAATTTCTGACCGTAGCCACGACGCGTCCGGAAACGATGCTTGGAGATACGGCGCTGGCGGTTAACCCGAAGGATGCCCGGTTCAAGAAATATGTCGGCAAGACAGCTATCCTGCCTATCCTGGAGCGAGAACTGCCCATTATCGCCGATAACTATGTTGACCCGGAATTCGGTACCGGTGTGGTCAAAATTACTCCGGCTCATGACCCGAATGACTTTGAAATCGGTCAGCGTCACGATCTCGACGAGATTAACATCCTTAATAACGATGGCACACTGAACGCCAATGCCGGCAAATTCAAGGGCATGGATCGTTATGAGGCACGCAAGCAACTGGTCAAGGAGCTTGACAAAAAAGGTCATCTGGAAAAAATCGATAAATATGATCTGGCGGTCGGAACATGCTACCGTTGCCACCAGGAAATTGAACCATATCTATCCGATCAGTGGTTCGTGAAAATGGCCCCTCTGGCCAAACCGGCCATCGAAGCGGTCCAGAAGGGCGAGTTGAAATTCCACCCCGATTACTGGTCGAAGACTTACCTGCACTGGATGGAAAATATCAAAGACTGGTGCATATCACGACAGCTCTGGTGGGGACATCGTATCCCGGTTTATTACTGCGAATGCGGCGAGGAAATCGTGTCTGAAACAAAACCGGAGAAATGCCCCAAATGCGGCGGCTCGGAAATCACTCAGGATGAAGATGTTCTTGACACCTGGTTCTCTTCCTGGCTTTGGCCTTTCTCGACATTTGGCTGGCCGGATAAGGATCCTCTGCTGGATTACTTTTATCCGACCAAAGTGCTGGTCACCGCCTCGGAAATTATATTTCTCTGGGTGGCCCGTATGGTGATGGCCGGATATGAATTTGTGGGTAAAATTCCGTTCAATGATGTTTATATCCACGGCACCGTTCGCGATGCCAATGGCATCAAGATGTCGAAATCGCTAGGCAACGGTATCGATCCGCTCGAGATTATCGACCAATACGGTGCCGATGCCCTGCGTATCTCGCTGGTACTGGCCACACCCGACGGACAGGACCCCTGGATTTCGAAAAATACTTTCGAGGTCGGGCGGAATTTCGTCAACAAGCTGTTCCAGGCATCCCGATTTGTCATGATGCGGACCGGCGAGGAAAAACCTGACATAAATAAAATGCCAAGCTCCGATTTGATCCTTGTGGACAAATGGATACTCTCGCGACTGGAACGGACCATCGAAACGACTAATAAATATTTTGCCGAATTCAAGCTGTCGGCAGCGGCCAAAAACCTGTACAGTTTTACATGGAATGATTTCTGCTCCTGGTATATCGAACTGATTAAGCCGGATCAGCCGGGACAACCGATACGCAAAGAATCACTTCATGTCGCTTTCTATGTCCTTGACAAAATACTGCGTCTGCTGCATCCATTCATTCCGTTCGTCGCGGAGGAAATCAATACCAGGCTCAGAGAGATTTTCCCCGATAAGGAGGAGACGCTGACCTTCGGTCCATGGCCCGATGCGACGGCGAAGTTTAAAAATGAAGCTCTGGAGACTTCTTTTGAATCAATCCAGTCGGTCGTCAATGCCGTCAGGTCCATTCGCGCCGAGATGAATGTTCCCCCGGGAAAAAGATCTGATCTATATGTCCGTATAACCGACAAGGAAATGGGCAGTCTTCTGGATACATACCAGGACTATTTCCGCTCGCTGGCCAAGATCGAGAAACTCCATATCGGCGAAAATATAAAGAAGCCGAGACTCTCCGCCTCCGGCATTATTTCCGGCGCGGAAATATTTGTGCCGCTTGAGGGGCTTATCGACATCGACGCCGAGAAAAACCGGTTGGAAAAAGAGCTGTCCAATCTCAAAAACCAGTTGGAGAAATTGTCCAAGAAACTGGCTAATTCCGACTTCCTGAAAAATGCTCCGGCTGATGTTGTTGACAAGGAGAAGGGCAAAAAAGTCGATATCGAAGAGCGTGTGGAAAAGCTTAATGCCAACTTGGAACAATTAATGGGCTGGTAAAAAAAGTTTGACATACTAATAATGAAGGCGCTTTGGCGCCTTCTTTTTTGGCAAAAAAAATGGCCGCCCCGTGCGGCCATTAATCAGGAAACTATGAAAACGGGGATTTTTAGTTTATTGCGGCAAAATCCTCAATATAACTGGCAATAGAACGTGCGCCCGCGGCGTCAGGAAATGAAGAGATCTCTACCGGCACCAGGTAATCCGCAGGCTTCTTGAAATAATCACTGCAAAAGCCATAAACAAGTTCGGAAATCCTTCTGGCAGCGGCCTCGGCTCCCTGACGAGGGGTCTCAGGCAACAGAAGACCGATTTTGAATCCGGTGCGTCCGGAAAGAACATCAACGTCCCGAACAGTTCCTTTTAAGGTTTCGCGCAGGTCACCAAGGAACTTGTCCTTTTCGTCGCCCTTGCTAAGCAGGCCATTACCCCCAAGTTCAAGAATCGGTCCGACATTGAAAACGACCAGGGATAAAAAAATGCGATATCGCTCAGCCCTTTTTAGCTCATAGCTAATCAGCCCGGCAAAATCGCAACGACTCTCTTTTCCGATAACTTTGTTGTCCATGCGCTTATTACAATCCAACCGTTGTTTAAGGCATTTATTCTTAAATTTATAAAGCAATTTCTATTCCGCATTGGCGTTTGTGGATATTAAATTATTGCTTTTTTGATAATAGAAGGCATTAGCAGGCCACAATTGCGATAATATCAAGTCCCGTAAGCAAACCACAATAAACAAATTGGATATCGTTATCCACTTAAAGTTATCCACATTTTTCAAGTGTGCAAGTAATTGCGGAATTGATGAAATTAAATATCAAAGATGATAAAAAAAGGTCATACTGATTTGACCTTATTTGCTGCTATTTAGATTGTATTCCTTGATCTTGTAAAGCAGTGATCGATAGCTTATTTCCAGAAGGTCAGAGGCTTTGCGGCGGTTCCAGTTGGTTTTATTCAGCACTTCACTTATCAGCTTCTTTTCTTCCCTGGCAATGGCATATCCAACCCGTTTTTTAAGTGAATACGATTCCGTCGATTCCTCACCGCCTTCCTCAACCCCCATTCCGGCAGACATAACCGGGGCCGCTAGCGGGGGTACGTTGGTGGAAAGCAGGTCGCTAACAATCGATTCATCGCCACGTACAACAACCTGTTTTATCAGATTTTCCAGTTGACGCACATTGCCGGGCCAGGAGAAACTAGTCAGTTTGACCATGGCCTCGGGGGATAACTCCGGATAATTTTTATTGTACAGGCCGTTGTAACGGTCAAGGAAGTGCCTGACGAGCAGCGAAATATCATCTCTTCTGTCGCGAAGAGGCGGCAGGAAAACGGTTATCTCATTGAGACGATAGAACAGGTCATCCCGAAACTGATGTCTCTGAATGGCTTCCTCGAGATTTTTATTTGTGGCACAAATAATCCTGACATCAACATGAATATTATTAATCCCGCCGACCCGAACGAATTCCTGCTGTTCCAGAACCTGAAGCAGTTTTGACTGTAATTCCATCGGCATATCGCCGATTTCATCCAAAAATATCGAGCCCTTATTCGCGACTTCAAAGCGTCCCGGTTTTGTTTTATGAGCCCCGGTAAAGGCGCCCTTTTCGTAGCCGAATAATTCGGCTTCCAGAAGGTCACGGGGGATCGCGGCGCAATTGACCTTGGTGAACTGCTCCTCGGAACGCCCCGAAAGCGTATGAAGCATCCGCCCGACAATTTCCTTACCGGTTCCGGATTCGCCGCGAATCAACACGGTCAGCTCAGAATCGGCGACCTGCTCGACAATACTTTTTACCTGCATCATCTTGGGCGAATCGCCTATAAACTGATCATATTGACTGCGCGATTTTAATTCGGTGCGAAGAGTCCTGACTTCCTGTTTCAGTTTTTTCTTTTCTATAACGGCCTGGATATGAATTTCGACTTCCTTGACATCGAACGGTTTATTAATAAATTCGGCCGCACCGAGGTGCATGGATTGGACAATATTCTTGGTTTCACCGTGCCCGGATAGCATGATAACTTCGGGACGGCTCGGCATTTTGTTCAATTTCTCCAGGACTTCCAGCCCATTCATCCCGGGCATTTTGATATCAAGCAAAATCAGATCAGGTTTCTCGGTTGAAACCAACTGAATACCTTCTATACCATCCCGGGCTGCCACGAATTCCATATTGGATGACAGTCCTTCGGTAAGAATCCAGGAGACCTTGGGGTCGTCGTCTATTATCAGGACTTTTATTTTCTCTTTCGTCATATATGTAATCTTTTGCAGTTTTTATTATTTATCGTCAAAGAAGCCAAAAAATCAATCGATTTTGGCAAATATTATGCTAATTTTTGCAATTTTTTGCAATGATTAAATCTGGAAATATAGGATAAAATCGGTACCTTTCCCGAATTCCGACTTAACTTCAAGAGTGCCCCCGTGAGCGGCAATAATTCTTTCTACAACGACCAGGCCCAATCCGGTGCCGGTTTCCTTGGTGGTGTAATATCTATCGAAGATTTTGGCGAGGTTTTCCTGTTTAATGCCATGCCCGCTATCCGAGACAATGACAGATAAATAGTCTTTTTTCTTGAATGAAGGGCGTCCGATTTTGCCAATCACCTTCAGGGTCCCGCCGTCTTTCATGGCATCAATCGAATTCAGGAACAGATTCAGGAATATTTCAAGAATCTGATTCTTATTCATGGCAATTTCGTAGTTGCAATTGTCATATTCCTCTTTGAAAGAAATATGCTTTTTCCTCAATTCAGGTCCCACGAATTCGGCGGCCCGTTTGATAATGGCCCGGACATCCCGAATTTCGGTCTCGTATTTATGTGGTTTGGAGAAATCAACCAGTTCCGTTACCAATTCATTGAGACGCTGAATCTCCTCTTCGGCCATACCGAAGAATTTGGTATCCTCGGCAACCTGCGGCCATTTCTCGCCCAGAATTTGAATCCAGCCTTTGATATTAGTCAGCGGCTTGCGGAGATCGTGTGAAATTTCGGAAATCATATTCCCCATTGTCAAAAGACGAGTGGCATTCAAAAGAGCCTTCTCTCTCTCGTACAAACCTGATGCCTGCGAAATTATCAATCTTGCCAGCGAGATTTCCTGATTCGTATATGGTTGATTATTCCCCGAACCGATGCAGAAAATGTGTTTGAGAACCCCTTCCTGCATCACTGGCAAAGCGGTAAAATTCGCCCCCGGTTTGGGATAGGCGGTGCACTTACTGATTCTTTCCCTTATAATGGATGTAAAGGCATCAATATTGTCGAATTCGAGTTTGTCCAGATCCAGATTTTCAAGTATGACTTCATCGGCGTCAATCAGGTCAAGATTGATGGAGCCGCTTTCGGTCAGGGGGATCCCCGTTCCGGTCGCCCCCACCGGTTTAAGACTGTTGGACAACGGCTGCCACTCAAACCAGAGCGCAAAATCAATGGTCATCAGCTTTTTCATATATTCGAACACGGCATTGCGCATGGCCGAGACCGAGCCGACGGAAGACAGCTTGCGGGATAATTCGAAAAGGACGGAGAATTCTCTCAATTTCCGAAGGTTATCTTCGAACTGCCTCGCGTCATCGATGGCC
Organism: Candidatus Zixiibacteriota bacterium; assembly: GCA_040752235.1. Classification (GTDB taxonomy): domain Bacteria; phylum Zixibacteria; class MSB-5A5; order GN15; family PGXB01; genus PGXB01. Next base: position 6,933 of record JBFMFJ010000108.1, read on the forward strand.
ACGGCCGCCTGGGATGCGAAAGTCGTCAGAAGTTTAAGATCATGATTATTGAAAACCTGCCCGTCCTTTTTATTGGCCATATTTATGACGCCCAGGACACGATTGGAGACCTTCAACGGCACACACAAAAGAGAAGCTGATGAATATCGCTCCTTATTAATGCGCTTGAAACGCTCATCTTCCTCGACATTCTTGATAATGAGCGGTTCACCGTTCTTGGCCACGTGGCCGGCAATCGAAGAGCCAATCGGCAGACGGACGGTCTCGGCTATCTTTGGATCAAGGCCGATCGAGGCCTCTATCGTCAGGCAATCATCGTATGAATTAATAAGCATGAGTGAGCCGATTTCGGCCTGCGTAACTCCGGCGGCCAGCCGAACGATATTCTCAAGAAGTTTATCCAGTTCGGTAGTATGTGCCAGCGAACGACCCGCCTCATAGATGGCGTTGATTTCAAGCAGCCGGTTATTAAGATTCAGGTTGGATGTTTTCAAATCCTCGAGAAGCTTCTTTCTGTCTATATTCGCCTGCCTTATTTCCAGACCACGCCTGACCGATATTTCAAGCTGGGAGAACTCCACCGGCTTTAGAAGATATTCGAAGGCACCGTTTTTGATGGCGTCAAGAGAGGATTCCAGCGAGGCATAACCGGTCATCAGGATAACCATCATTTCAGGATCGACGTCTTTGGCGGCTTTTAGAATGTCCAGCCCGGAATATCCGGGCATTTTGATATCGGTCACGATCAAATCAAACGGCTTGCCTTTTATTAATTTTATGGCCTTGTCGGATGATTGGGTGGTGGTTACGCTATAGCCGCTGTTGGAAAACAACTCAAATAATGAGTCGCACATGCGCGCTTCATCGTCGACTACAAGTATTTTCTCAGATGCGCCACTCATATTCATCTTCCTCCTGGTCGATTGGCAGGACTATTTTGAAACAGCCACCCTTTTTACCGTTGTAAAATTCGATCGTGCCGCTGTGATTCGTTATAATACCGCGGCTGACCGAAAGCCCCAATCCCGAACCGCCGCCTTCCTTGGTCGAATAGAACGGCTCAAAAATATGAGGTATATGCTCGGCATCGATTCCGGGACCGGTATCTTCCATAACCACCTGAATTTTGTGCGTCTCGTGCGAAATTTTGATGAATACTTCGCCGCCATTGGGGATGGCATCCCGGGCATTCAGCAGCAGGTTCATAAAGACCTGCTTGATGCCGTCGGGCCAGGCCATAATTTCCGGAAGAGGCTCCTGGACTTCGACCAGTGTCTTAATGTTGGCATTCTCCAACTGGCGATTCATCAACGAAAGGACTTCCTTAATAATCTGATAAGGATTTGTCCGGACGAATTTGATCCTCATCGGTTTATTTATATTAAGCAACTGCCGCACGATCATGGCAATCCTATCAATCTCCTGCCCCACTATGTTGGTATACTCATTGATCTTTTCGGGCGATTGGCTGTGGCGTTCAAGAAGCTGGAGATAATTTTTTATAATGCCGAGCGGATTGTTTACTTCGTGCGCAATCTTGGCCGATAACTCGCCGGCGACCGCCAGACGTTCGGTCTGGAGAAGGAGTTTCTGTGTCTTCTGGAGTTTGTCGATGGCTTCCTTTTCCGATTCATAAAGGCGGGCATTTTCAATGGATACGGCGGTCTGGTTGGCGAGAATGGAAAGAAACTCGATATCTTCATCCTGGAATCTCTGGCCTGATTCTTTTTGCGAAATAATAAGGACTCCGCGTAATTTCGTTTGAAAAATCAGAGGTACGACCAGACCATTCTCAAAATATTTTATAAAGAATAGTCCGTCATCCGCCTGCATCTTGCGCGAGATGTCGCTGATATAGACGGGACGGTTATAGGCGGTGATGTATTTCCCGAACTCGCCGTCAGGGTTAATAACATTTTCCTCTCCTGGAAACGGCGGTGAACCCTTCATTCTGGCGATGTAAAAATTCTTATGTTCGTACTGGCGGGGAAGATACAGGGCCGCTTTGGCCGCCCCCATCTGTCCCAGCGAAGTCAGGACGAATGAATCAAGCAGTGTTTCATAATTAAGGACGGCATTGAAATTACGGCTTAATTCGAAAATCGTATATAAATCAAAAATCCTTCTCTTCAGGAGGCGGTTGGCTTCTGTCAATTCAACCGTCCGTTCTTCCACCAGGAATTCCAGCTCGTGATGCGCCTTTTTTAGAACATCGTCGGTCTCTTTTCTTCGCGTGATATCGACCATGGAAACAAAATCGGCATTTTTCCCGTTGTAAATCACCGTCTTCGAGTACAAGTCCACCCATTTTTCTTTCCCCGATTTCGTAATCATTCGATATGAATAATGATTAACGACATCGCTATCACCTCTTTGTTTTTTGGCCGCCTGTTCCATAACAAAAGCGCGATCATCAGGATGGACAGTCTTACCGAATTCATTCTTTCCCCATGCCGCCATCTCATCGATAGAGTACTCCGTCAGTTCGGCGGTGGCCTCATTGGAATACTTTATAAGTCCGTTCTGAATAATGACAATGGCCAGAATTCCCTGCTCGGAAAGCATCCGGAATTTTTCTTCACTCTCTTTCAGAGCGCTTTCAGCCATTCGACGATGCGTGATATTCCTGGCATGGGCGCAATGGTATTGGCGATCATTGAACTCGAGATAATTCACAGTTATCTCGACCGGGAAGGTAGTTCCGTCTTTGCGCTTATGCATCGACTCAATTGTTAATACCGTTTTCTTCTGCAACTTCTCCCAATGGTCCGGCCATCTCTCTTCATTGAAATTGGGATCAATATCAAAAACGGTCATTCCCAATAATTGCTTGCGAGTATAGCCG